>NZ_CAAAFT010000190.1:0-2827 GCF_900634765.1 Candidatus Protofrankia californiensis
CACCAGCTCCAGCAGGAGACGGTCCTGATCGGCCGTTGTAAGCCCGGCCAGCCGCCGCGCCAGTGGCGAGATGCTGTCGTCCTCGCCCGCCTTGCTGCCGCCCGCCTTGCTGCCGCCCGCGCCGTTCGGGGCGTCCACAGGGGGTGAAGGAGCCGGAATATGCGGCGAGGATCCCGGCGGGACCGGGGAGAATGCCGACGCAACCGGAGAGGACTGCAACCAGTACCGCTGCCGCTGGAACGCATAGGTGGGCAGGTCCACCGGGTCAACCGGTATCCCGCCGAAAACCGCGGGCCAGTCCAGCGACGCCCCGTTCACGTGTGCTTCCGACACCGACGTCAGAAAACGCTCGACACCGCCCTCACCGCGCCGCAGCGAGGACAGTACGACGGCTTCGTGGCCGGTTTCCCGCGCGGTTTCCTCCAGACCGATGGTCAGCACCGGATGCGGGCTCACCTCGATGAAGATGTCGTGTCCGTGCTGCAACAACGTCCGCGTCGCCTGCTCGAAGTGGACGGTGTCACGCAGGTTGCGGTACCAGTACCCGGCATCGAGCAGCGTCGTGTCCACCAGATCCCCGGTCACGGTCGAGCAGAAGGGGATGTCCGAAGTGCGGGGGATGATTCCAGCCAGCTCGGCCAGCAGCCGCTCCCGGATCGCTTCGACAGCCGCGGAGTGCGAGGCGTAGTCGACCGGGATCTCGCGGGCCCACACCCCCTCCGCCTCACACAGGGTAAGCAGTTCCCGCACCGCCTCGGGTTCACCGGAGACGACCGCCGAACGCGGGCCGTTCCTGGAGGCAACCGAAATGCGTCCATCCCAGTGGGCGAGGCGCTCGTCCAGCTCCGCCACCGGCAGTGATACCGAGGCCATCGCGCCCTGGCCGGACAGTGCCAGCAGCGCCTTGCTGCGCAGCGCCACGATCCTGGCGGCGTCGGACAGCGACAGCGCGCCTGCCACACAGGCCGCGGCGATCTCGCCCTGGCTGTGCCCGATGACGGCGCGCGGCTCGATCCCGTAGGACTGCCAGAGCGCGGCGAGGGAGAGCATCACCGAGAACAGGACGGGTTGCACCACGTCGACCCGGTCCAGCGAGGGGGCACCCGGTTCGCCGCGCACCACGTCGACGGGTGAGAAGTCGACGTGCTCGGCCAGGGCCGCGGCGCACTCCGCCATCCGCTCGGCGAACACCGTGGAGGAGTCCAGCAGCTGCGCGGCCATGCCGATCCACTGGGAACCCTGGCCGGGAAAGACGAAGGCAATCTTCCTGTCGCCGCCGGCGACACCCTGGACGACATGGTCGGCCGCTTCGCCGCGGGCCAGCGCGGCAAGACCGGCAGCCAGGCGGGGACGGTCCGCCGCCAGCACGACGGCACGGTGCTCGAACCTCGACCGTCCCGTGGCCAGTGACCATGCCACGGTGGCCGGGTCGAGGTCGGGATGGGCGTCCAGGTGGGCGGCCAACCGCAGGGCCTGGTCACGCAACGCGCCGGCTGACCGCGCCGACAGCACGAACGGCAGCACCGCAGAAGCCGACGCCACCGGGAGTGCGCCGGTATCCCCGAGGGCGCCTGTATCCCCGAGCGCGCCGGTGTCCCCCTGCCCGTCGGAGCGGGCACGGTCGTCGGCGGGAGGGGCTTGTTCCAGGATCGCGTGGGAGATGGTGCCGCTGACGGCGAAGGAGGACACGGCGGCCCGGCGTGGCCGGCCGCCCGTGTCCGGCCAGGCGATCTGCTCGGTCAGCAACCGCACCGCCCCGGACGACCAGTCCACGTGCGGAGTCGGCTGGTCGACGTGCAACGTACGCGGCAGCACCCCGTGCCGCATCGCCATCACCATCTTGATCACCCCGGCGACGCCTGCCGCGCCCTGGGTGTGGCCGAGGTTGGATTTGATCGACCCCAGCCACAGCGGCTGGTCCGCCGGCCGGTCCCGCCCGTAGGTCGCCAGCAACGCCTGCGCCTCGATCGGATCACCCAGCTTCGTCCCCGTACCATGCGCCTCCACCACGTCCACCTCACCGGCCGCCACCCCGGCACCCGCCAACGCCTGCCGGATCAGCCGCTGCTGCGCCGGACCGTTCGGCGCCGTCAGTCCGCTGCTGGCGCCGTCGGAGTTCACCGCCGACCCCCGCACCACCGCCAGCACCGGATGCCCGTGACGACGCGCGTCCGACAACCGCTCCAGCAGCAGCATCCCCGCCCCCTCGCCGGCACCGAAGCCGTCGGCCTGCGCGGCAAAGGGCTTGCACCTGCCGTCCGGGGCGAGCGCGCCCTGCCGGCTGAAGTCGGTGAAGGTGCCGGGGGAATACATCACCGTGGCGCCGCCGGCGAGTGCCAGCGAGCATTCTTTCTGCCGCAGCGCATGGCACGCCAGGTGCAATGCCACCAGCGACGACGAACACGCCGTGTCCACGGTGAGTGTAGGACCGTGGAATCCCATGGAATAGGAGATCCGGCCGGACATGACCGCGGCGAGGGTACCCAGTTTCAGATAACCCTCTACCTCCTCGGGTACCTGCTGCAGCCCGGCGGCATAGTCGTGGTACATGACGCCGGTGAACACGCCGGTCTGGCTGCCCCGCACCGAAGCCGGGTCGATTCCCGCCCGCTCGAAGACCTCCCACGAGGTTTCCAGCAACAACCGCTGCTGCGGGTCGATCGCCAGCGCCTCCCGTGGGGAGATCCCGAAGAACCCGGCGTCGAAATCAGCCGCGTCGTAGAGGAACCCACCCTCCCGCACATACGTCTTTCCCGGCACACCACGATCGGGATCGTACAGAGCGTCCACGTCCCAGCCCCGGTCCACCGGAAAAGCCGAGATAGCA
>NZ_CAAAFT010000190.1:3412-4183 GCF_900634765.1 Candidatus Protofrankia californiensis
CCGCCGCCTCCTCCACCGCACGCAACCGCGACCGGACCTCGTGCAACTCAGCCACGACCCGCTTCAGATAATCCAGGAGCCGCTGTTCCTCGGTCATGCGTATCACCTTCGAAAATTCGGGAGACCGCGCCAATGGGTCCGGTTCTCAGATCTGATTGTCGATGAAGTCGAATACTTCCTCGGCGGTGGCCGTGCGAAGTTTGTCCGCCACATCGGCGTCGTCCGGACGCTCGCCGGCGTCCGTCCATTTCGCCAGCACGTCCCTGAGCCGGGTGATCACGGCGGCACGGACGGTGCCGTCCGTCGCGACCGTCGCCAGTGCCGACTCCAGCCGGGTGAGTTCGGCGAGCACGGGCGGGGGCGCCTTGGTATCGCCGTCGAGTATCTGCGCGCGCAGGTGCTCGGCCAGCAGCGCCGGGGTCGGATAGTCGAAGAGCAGTGTCGTCGGCAGCCGCAGGGCGGTGGCCGCGTTCAGCTGGTTGCGCAGTTCGACGGCGGTCAGCGAGTCGAATCCGGCCTCCAGGAATCCGACCGTCGTGTCGACGGTGTCCGTGCTGCCGTGTCCGAGCACGGCGGCGGTGTGCACACGCAGCAGGTCCAGCAGCAGCCGGTGCTGTTCCAGCTCGGGTAGGCCGGCCAACCGCTGGCGCAGCGACTGCGGCGTGTCCGGCCGTGACGGGGGACGCCGCGCGGACACCAGCCCGCTCAGCAGCGGCGGCGTGGTGTCCGCGCGCAGCGCGGCGACGTCCAGCCGTACGGACGCCACCACGC
>NZ_CAAAFT010000190.1:4230-5707 GCF_900634765.1 Candidatus Protofrankia californiensis
CGGTGGCTGGCCACAGCGTCGAGGAAGGCGTTGGCCGCCGCGTAGTTGCCCTGCCCGGCGCCGCCGAGAATGCCCGACATCGAGGAGAACAGCACGAACGCGGCCAGGTCGGTGGTGCGGGTGAGCTCGTGCAGGTGCACGGCACCGTCCACCTTGGGCAGCATCACCCGGTCGATGGCATCCGGCGTCAACGACTCGATGACACCGTCGTGCACAACCCCCGCGGCGTGCACGACCGCGGTCAGCCGATGCTCGGCGGGGACGGCCGTGAGCACGCGGGCGAGCGCATCACGGTCGGCCACGTCACAGGCGGCCAGCTCCACCTGGGCGCCCAGGCCGGTGAGCTCGGCGTACAGTGCCGCCGCGCCAGGGGACTGTGCTCCTCGACGGCTGACCAGCAGCAGGTGCCGCACCTTGTGCCTGACCACCAGGTGCCGGGCCACCAGCGCACCCAGCCCGGCGGTCCCGCCTGTGATCAACACGGTGCCCTCGGGGTCCAGCGGTGTGGTGTCGCCCGAGGGCGATGGCCGCGCATGGGCCAGCCGGGGGACGTACACCGCACCCGCGCGCACCGCCGCCTGGGGCTCGCCGGAACCTGTCGCGTCGGCCAGCGCGGCCCACGAGGCGTCGTGCCCGTCGACGTCGACCAGGACGCACCGACCGGGGTGTTCCGACTGCGCCGAGCGCACCAGACCCCCCACGGCCGCGGCCACCGGATCGGTCAGCTCGGCGTCGTCGCGCACCGCAACCGCCCCGCTGGTGAGCAGGATCAGCCGGGCCGACCGGAGACGGTCGTCGGCAAGCAGGGACCGCAGCGACTGCGCGACGTCACCGGTGGCACTACGAGCCCGCGCCGCCAGCAGTGCGCCGGCGCCGGCGTCCGCACCAGTACCGCCATCGCCATCGGTGCCGGTGCCGGACGGATGGACGGTGAGCACGGCGTCGGGAGCCGGCGCCCCCGAGGCGACGGCCTCCCGCAGTGATCGCGGGTCCGGGTGGCAGGTGACGGCCACACCGCGGCGGGCGAGGGCGGCGGACAGCTGCTCGGGGATGTCCCCGAGCAGCGCCCAGCGTCCGGGTGGGCCGGCGGGGACGGCGGCCTGGATGCGGTCCCACTGCACCGCGTACAGCGGGGCGGGGGCAACGCCGCCGATCTGCTCGGCCGACATCGGGCGCAGGACCAGCGACCCGACGGAGACGACCGGGCGTGCGGTGAGGTCCGTGGCCGCCAGGGAGATCCCCTCGCCGGCCCGTGCCAGCCGCACCCGCAGCGCGGACGCGCCACGGGAATGCAGGCGGACGTCGCCGAAGGCGAACGGCAGGCCGTCCGGCGCCGGTCCGCCGGAGTCCAGCAGGGCGATCGCGTGCAGGGCCGCGTCCAGCAACGCCGGGTGCAGGCCGAACCGGCCCGCGTCCGCGTCGGCGGGCGACGGCAGGTGGGCCTCGGCCAGGACGTCGTCACCATGCCGCCATGCGG
>NZ_CAAAFT010000190.1:5771-7728 GCF_900634765.1 Candidatus Protofrankia californiensis
CCGGCACGGCGTCCGCCGGCGGCCAGACGTCGTCCGCCGACGGCCGGACGCCCGGCTCATCGGCGGGCGGCCGCTGCTGCTCCCGCTCCAGCAGGAAGCCGGTGGCGTGGCGGGTCCAGGCGACCTCGGGCGCGGCATCCTCGGCCCGGGAGTACAGGCTCACCGGCCGCTGGCCCGCGGTGTCGGCGGCGCCGACGGCCAGCCGCAGTACGACGCCACCCTGCACGGGCAGGGCCAGCGGGACGTGCAGGGTCAGTTCCGCGATCCCCGCGCAGCCGAGCTGGTCGGCGGCCACCGCCGCCATCTCCACGTACGCGGTGCCGGGCAGCAGCGACCCGCCCAGCACGGCGTGTTCGGACAGCCAGGCGGGGCTGTGGGCGGACAGCCGTCCGGTGAACAGGAACCCGGCGCCGTCCGGCAGCTCCACCGCGGCACCCAGCAGCGGGTGCCCGACCTGCTGGAGGCCGACCGCCGCCGCGTTCGGCGTGCCCTCGGGTGCGTCCAGCCAGTACCGCGTCGGCTGGAAGGCGTAGGTCGGCAGCTCGACCGGACGCACGTCCCGGTCCCTGAAGAACGCCGCCCAGTCCACGCCGGACCCGCTGGACCCGCTGGAGCCGCCGGCGTGGACGTGGGCCAGGGCGCTGGTCAGCGACGGCACCTCGTCCCGGTCGGCGCGCAGCATGGCGACGAACGACGGTGCCGGGTCGTCCGTGACGACCGATGGTGCGCAGTCGTCCGCGGCTAGGCAGTCCCTGCCCATGGCGGTGAGCACCCCGGCGGGGCCGAGCTCCAGGAACGTGGTCACCCGGTTGGCCAGCAGCGTGCGCACGCCGTCGAAGAACCGGACGCTGCGGCGGACCTGCCGGGCCCAGTAGTCCGCCGAGCAGAGCTCCTCGGCGGAGATGACCGCACCGGTCAGGGTCGACACGATCGGGATCCGCGGCGGCGCGTAGGTCATCGCGGCCGCCACCGTGCGGAACTCGGCGAGCATGGCGTCCATCTGTGGGGAGTGGAAGGCGTGGCTGACCAACAATCTGCGTGCCTTGCGTCCGTTGCGCTGCCAGTGGTCGGCGACGTCGAGTACCGCGTCCTCGGTGCCGGAGACCACCACGGCCTGCGGTCCGTTGACCGCGGCGAGGCTCACCTGGTGTTCCCGACCGGCCAGCACAGGCAGCATCTCCTGCTCGGACGCCTGCACCGCGATCATCAGGCCGCCGGGCGGGAGGTCCTGCATCAGCCGGCCGCGGGCGGCCACCAGAGCGCAGGCGTCCTCCAGGGAGAGCACGCCGGCCACGTACGCCGCGGCCAACTCGCCCACGGAATGGCCGAGCAGGTAGTCCGGGCGCAGTCCCCAGGCGCCGAGCAGCCGGCTCAGTGCCACTTCGACCGCGAACAGGCCGGTCTGCGCGAACAGCGTCTGGTGCAGCAGGTCCGCCTCCGGGGAACCGTCGCCGGCGAACAGGATCTCCCGCAGCGGACGGTCCAGGTGGACGTCGAGCTGGTCGCACACCTCCTCCAGTGCCTGGGCGAACACCGGAAACCGCTGGCAGAGCTGCTGTCCCATCCGCGGACGCTGGGAGCCCTGGCCGGGGAACAGGAAGGCGTTCCGGCCCTCCCGGGCCACACCGCGGACGAGGTTCGGCCCGGCGGTGTCATCGGCCAGCGCGTCCAGCCCCCGCAGAAGCTGGTCGCGGTCGGCGGCCAGGACCACCGCCCGGTGTGGCAGTGCGGCCCGTGTCGTCGCCAACGAGTACGCGAGGTCTTCGAGTGAGTCACCCGCGCGGCCGTCGAGGTGCGCACGCAGCCGCCGTGCCTGGCTCCGCAACGCCGCCTGGCTGCGGGCCGAGACCACGCAGGGCAGCGGAGCCCCCGTCCCCCCAGCCGGGGCGGCAGGGCCGTCGGCCGCGCCGGCCGGCGAAGTCCGCTCGGGAAGCGAAGTCCCGTCGGGAAGCGGCAT
>NZ_CAAAFT010000191.1:0-1505 GCF_900634765.1 Candidatus Protofrankia californiensis
TCCCTCCAGCCCGAGGGTGTAGGCGACCCGGCCGGAGAGCACGGCGGTGGCGCTTCCGGTCAGCACGTAGCCTTCGGCGCCGCCGGTCGCCTCGTGCAGCCGCGGCCCGTAGTCCTGGCCGGAACCGCCCACGAACACCCCGGTGGGCGTGCCGCGCAACGAGGTCGGATCGATCTGTGCGCGTTCGAGCACCTCCCACGCGGTCTGCAGCAGAAGCCGCTGCTGCGGGTCCATGACCACCGCTTCACGCGGTGACACGCCGAAGAATCCCGCGTCGAATCCGGCCACGTCGTCGAGGAATCCGCCCTCGTGCGCGGTCGTCGTGCCCGTCCGGTCCGGGGACGGGTCGAGCAGCGTGTCCAACGGCCAGCCACGGTCGTCGGGGAATGCGCCGATGGCGTCGGTTTCACCGACCAGCAGCCGCCACAGCTGCTCCGGATGCTCGACACCGCCGGGGAACCGGCAGGCCATGGCGACGATCGCGATCGGCTCGTCGGCGGTGACGGCGGACGCCGGCGCACCGGCCACGGCGTCCGTGCCAGCCCCCGTGCCGACCCCCGTGTCAGAGCCCGTCTCGGACGGGGCGCCGAACAGTTCGGCCATGAGATACCGCACGACCGCGGTGGCCGTCGGGAAGTCGAAGACCAGGGTGGTCGGCAGCCGCAGCCCGGTGGCGGCGCCCAGCCGGTTGCGCAGCTCGACCGCGGCCAGCGAGTCGAACCCGAGTTCCCGGAAGGCCCGGTCGGCCTGGATCGACTGCGCTCCGTCGTATTTGAGGACGTCGGCGGCGTGACCGCGCACGAGGTCCAGCAGCGCCTGCTGCCGCTCGGATGCGGTCAGGCCGGCCAGCTGCGGCGGCAGTGCGGCGGAGCCGGCCGGCGTGGCCTGGCCGGGCCGGGCGGACTGACCGTCACCCTGCGTCACCAACGCGGCCTCGGGCAGGTCGGCGAACAGCGGCCGCCGCCTGGCCGCGAGGAAACCGGGCAGGAAGCCGGGCCAGTCGATGTCGGCGACGACCAGTGCCGTCTCGTCGTGGTCGACGGCCTCTCGCAGGGCTGTCAGGGCCAGCTCGGGGGCCATCTGCCGGATACCGAGCCGGCGCAGCCGCTCGGCGACGTCGCCGGACACCATGCCGCCCTCGGCCCAGGCACCCCACGCCACGGACGTCACGGGCAGCCCGGACGCCCGCCGCTGCTCGGCGAAGGCGTCCAGGAACGCGTTCGCCGCCGCGTACGCGCCCTGGGCCCCACCGCCCCACACGCCCGCGCCCGAGGAGTACACCACGAAGGCGTCCAGCTGGCGGCCATCGAGCGCCTCGGCCAGGTTCGTCGCGCCGGTGACCTTGGCGTCGAGGATCTCGGCGAGGTCCGCGACGTCGAGGTCCGCCAGCGGGGTCAGCTGGCTGACGCCGGCGGTGTGGACGACCGCGCTGATCACGGCGCCGTCGGCGTCGAGGCGGTCGAGGAGGGCGTCGACCGCGCCGCGGTCGGCGACGTCACAGGTGG
>NZ_CAAAFT010000191.1:1530-4253 GCF_900634765.1 Candidatus Protofrankia californiensis
GCGGTCGAGGAGGGCGTCGACCGCGCCGCGGTCGGCGACGTCACAGGTGGCGATCGTGACGCGCGCACCCAGGCTTTCCAGCTCCGCGCGCAGGTCGGACGCGCCGGGCGCGTCACCGCCGCGGCGGCTGGTGAGCACCAGGTGCTCGGCACCGCCACGGGCCAGCCAGCGGGCGGCATGCGCGCCGAGGGCGCCGGTACCACCGGTCACCACGACCGTGTCCCTCGGCCGCCAGGAGCGTTCCGCCGGCGCCGGTGCGCTCGCCCTGACCAGCCGGCGGGCGAACGTGCCAGCCGGCCGCACCGCCACCTCGTCCTCACCGCTGGCACCGCCGGCACCGCTTTGGCCACCGGCACCGTCCGTGCCGCCGGCGCCGCCGAGCACCGCGGCCAGCCGGGCCAGTGCCCGTCCGTCGACGACCTCGGGCAGGTCGACCAGCCCGCCCCACCGCTGGGGATGCTCCAACCCGATGACGCGACCGAGCCCCCACACCTGTGCCTGCGCTGCGCTGCGCAGGCGGTCGGACGGCGCGACCGACACCGCGCCGGAAGTGACGCACCACAGCGGCGCCTCGACCGCAATGTCGCCGAGGGCCTGCCCGAGGGCCAATGTGGCGGCCAGTCCCCCGCTCACCCCGGGCAGGTCGGGCAACGGCCGCTCGTCCACGGCGAGCAGCGACAGCACCCCGCCGACCACCGCCTGCGGCGGCAGCGACTCCCGGAGCAGGCGGGCCAGTGCGCCGCGGTCCCGGTCCGCCGCGGTGGGCTCGACGCGGACGACCTGCGCACCGCGGTCGGACAGGGCCGCGGCACATGCCGACACCAGGCCCGGGTCGGCCGGATCGGCCGGAGCCACCAGCAGCCATGTCCCCGGCAGCGCCACCGCCGGGGCGTCCACCAGCGGCTTCCAGGTGACGCGATACCGCCAGTCACGGATCGCCGCGCTGTCGGCCTGCCGCCGCCGCCAGGCCGACAGCGCGGGCAGCACCGCACGCAACGGCTGTTCGCCGTCGACGTCGAGGGTGGCGGTCAGCGCGGCCAGGTCCAGGCGTTGCACGGCGTCCCAGAAGCGCTCCTCGGCCGGGCCGGCACCGGCGGCCGGCGCATTGTGCCCGCCGGGAGCCTGGCCGTCGCCGAGCCAGTAGCGCCGGCGGCGGAAGGCATAGGTGGGCAGGTCGACCCGGCGCGCGTCGCCGCCGTCGAACGCGGCCTGCCAGTCGACCCGGACGCCACGCACGTGGGCCTCGGCCAGCGCGGCGAGGAAGCGCCGCCGGCCGCCGTCGTCGCGCCGCAACGAACCGATGGCCAGCACGTCGACGCCGACGTCCGCAGCGGTTTCCTCGATGCCCATCGTCAGCACCGGATGCGGGCTGGACTCGATGAAGGTGGTGTGCCCGTCCCGCAGCAGGGCGCGGATCGCCGGCTCGAACCGCACAGTCTGCCGGAGATTGCGGTACCAGTACCCGGCGTCCATCGTGGCCGTCCCGACGGGAGCGCCGGTCACCGTGGAGTAGAAGGGGATCTCCGCCGGACGCGGGGAGATGCCGGCCAGCTCCTCGAGCAGTTCCGCCTGCACGTCCTGGACGTGCGGCGAGTGCGAGGCGTAGTCCACCGGGAGCAGACGGGTCCGCACGTCCGCGGCCGTGCAGTCCGCCACCAGGGCTGCCAGCGTCTCGGGGGCGCCGGAGACGACCACCGAACGCGGCCCGTTCACCGCGGCCAGCCAGGCCCGCTCACCCCAGTGCGGGGTACGCCGGGCGACCTCCTCCGGGGAGAGGGCCACGGAGACCATGCCGCCCCGGCCGCTCAGGGCCGCCAGCGCCCTGGCGCGCAGCGCCACGACCCTGGCGGCGTCCGGCAGGGACAGCGCACCGGCCACATACGCCGCCGCGATCTCGCCCTGGGAATGGCCGACCACGGCGGACGGCCGGACGCCGTGGTCGGCCCACAGCGACGCCAGCGACACCATCACGGCGAACAGCACCGGCTGGACGACGTCCACCCGGTCCAGCAACGCCGGTTCGCCGCCGGCGCGCAGCACGTCCAGCAGGGACCAGTCGACGTGCGGGGCCAGCGCGTCGGCGCATTCGGCGATCCGCGCGGCGAACGTCGGCGAGGAGTCCAGCAGCCCCACCGCCATGCCGGCCCACTGCGAACCCTGGCCGGGGAAGACCAGCACCGTCCCGCCCCTGGGCCCGGCCGAACCCCGGACGACCTCGGCCACCGGCTCACCGTCGGGCAACGGCCCGCCGTCAGCTACCGCGGCGAGACCCCGCAGGAAACCGGCATGATCTTCGGCCAGCACCACCGCGCGCTGCGCAAGCGCGGCTCGCGTCGCCGCCAGCGAGTAGCCGACATCCGCGCCATCCAGCTCGCCGTGCACGGCCACGTGCCCGTGCACACGCTGTGCCTGCGCTCGCAGTGCGGCGTCGTTGTGGCCCGAGAGCACCCAGGGCAGGACGATCCCGGCGGTGCGCTTCCCGGTGGCCGTCTCGGACGCGGAGCCGGCCGAGTCCGGGGGGACCGGCGTGCCGGCCGCATCCGACAGGACGGGCGTGCCGACCGGTGCCGTGACCGGCGCGGTGGCGACCGGTGCCGTCGCGGGCTGCGCGGACGCCTGTTCCAGGACCACGTGCGCGTTCGTACCGCTGATCCCGAAGGAGGACACCACGGCCCGCCGGGGCCGGTCGACGTCCGGCCACGGCGCCGGCGCGGTGAGCAGCC
>NZ_CAAAFT010000192.1:0-2083 GCF_900634765.1 Candidatus Protofrankia californiensis
CCTGGATATCAAGGGTTGGGTAGGGAGCTGGCGCGGTGACGGATGACCGTTCCGTTTCCAGCTCCCTCCCGTCGATTCCGTGCATGCGGTTCTCCCGCACACGGCTCACCGACGTCTTTCACCGCCGGCATTCGGTGATCTCCAGGGACGGTTTGGCCTGGGAGCGAGCACGGTCCCGGCAAGGTTGAGCAGCCCGAAGTGGTCGGGTGAGGCGTAGGCCACAATCCGCCAGCCCCACGCCCGGCTGCGTTTGTGACGGTTCGCCACGAAGATCGCAGCCCGGTGCAGGGCGTAGGTCTGCATCTTGTCGAACATCCGGGCGGAGTTTCCGTAGCGGAAGTAGCCAGCCCAGCCGCGCAGGAAGGCGTTCACCTGCCGTATGACGGTGTCGACCGGCACCAGTAGCCGCGACCGGGCCGTCAGTTCCCGGATCCGGTCACGAGCGTGCTGAGCCGCCTTGCGGGAGGGCCAGCGGGCAAGAAAGACGACACGCTTGGCCCCGGTCCGACCCCGAGCGCGCACCAGCCGATGGTGGAAACCGAGGAAATCGAATCCCTCGCCGCCTTCGGTCAGATGCACGATCCGGGTCTTTGCTGCCTTCGGCTCCAGGCCGAGATCGGCCAGCAGGGCTGTGATCCGCGCGAGCGCGTGGTCGGCCTGCTGCCGGGATTCACACATCACCACGAGATCGTCGATATAACGGACCAGCGTCCCGTCCCGGCCGCGATCCCATGCCCGGTCGAGCCGGTGCAGGTAGACGTTAGCCATGAGGGGCGAGACGCATCCCCCTTGGGGAGTACCGGTCACTACTCGACGCGGTGACCCGCCTTCCAACACCCCGGCTTCCAGAAAGGCACGCACCAGGGCGAGGGTTTTCCGGTCACAGACTCGTTCCTCGACCGCCTGCATCAACTTGTCGTGTGGAATCGCCTCGAAACAGTTGGCGACGTCCGTTTCCACCACCCAGCGTCGGCCCCGCCAGGACTCATCCAGCAGCACCTGGAGGGCATCGTGCGTGCTCCGTTTCGGCCGAGCGCCGAACGAGCACCCAAGGAAATCAGCTTCGAAGACCGACTCGAGTACGATCTTCAAAGCTGTCTGCACGATCCGGTCGCGTACTGCGGGAATTGACAACGGCCGCCGCTCTTCCGATCCGGGTTTGGGGATGAACACCCGCCGGGCCGGCAGCGGACGGTAGCTGCCGTCCTGCAGTTCGCAGACCAGCTCGTCGAGGAGCCGGTCCACGCCGTACCCCTCGACCATGCTCAGGGTGATGTTGTCGATGCCGGCTGCGCCGCGGTTGCGGCGCACCTGCTCCCACGCCCGCGCCACGACATCTTTGCGGTAGACCTTGTCGTGCAGCGTGTGGAACCGCCGTCCGGGATCGGCCTTGGCCGCCCGGTAAAGCGCATGCTGCAAGGCGCGGACCCTGTCCCCTCGGACAGCCGCCAGGGTGGACCTAGCCGTAACGGCACTCACCGATCCGTCATCCTCACATCCAGCGCGTAGACGAAGTAGCGGCCCTTCCCTCACCGACGGTTATGTTGTCCGTCCGGCTCGACCGGTAATATGGCCGCCTCCGACGCCCTCCCGGCACGATCGCCCATTTCCCGGTTCCTCACCGGTTATAGGACGTCGCCGTTCCGCAGGTCTCCGCGGCCTGTTTCGGCCGGGGAGGGCCTCCCCAGTTCCCGCCGTCGCTGTCTGAACGTTCCGTGCCCCCTACGCCGGGGAGTTCCTCGCGGATGCATTCCAGGATCTTCACCGCTTCCGTGGCCTTCGCCCTGATTGAAGGGGCTCAGTTCTCCCTCTTCCCACCTTGCGGCGGGCACTTTAACGGCGCTGCAGGCTTCGCTTTATGCTACGGACCGTCCAGTCGCTCCCCCTTCTCAGGGCTTTTGACGTTGCGCTTCGACGCCGGGCGTTTCCCCCCGACGCCGGCAACCTGCTACCGGGCCTCCTGGCAGTTACCCGGACCGGACTCCCACCGGCAAGCGACGACGAGCTTCAGATCACGTCATGGCCTCACGGGCCACCTCCTGATCACTGGGCGCACTCAATCACCCAGGCGTAACGCCAGCAG
>NZ_CAAAFT010000192.1:2360-3450 GCF_900634765.1 Candidatus Protofrankia californiensis
GTGTGACGATGCATCCAAGAACGCCTGGATATCAAGGTCAATCACCCAGGCGTAACGCCAGCAGCGTTGCCGGCAGGCCGCGACCGCGTCCAGCGCTGACCGTCCGGGCCGGTAGCCGTACGAGTCGAGGTGGAAGATCGGTTCGACCTTCGCCCCGAGCCGCCGTGCCACCACCGTCTGGGCCACTCTGTCCGCGACCGTGGGCACCCCGAGCACCCTCGTCCCCTCACCGTGCGACTTCGGGATCTCCACCGCCATCACCGGGGGCGGGAAATAGCTACCCGAGGACATCCGGTTCCAGACCTTGTACAGATTGTTCTTCAGGTCGGTTTCGAAGTCCGCTACCGTGCAGCCGTCCACCCCCGCGGCACCCTGGTTCTCCCGCACCTGCTTCCAGGCTTCCCACACCTCCCACTTCGAGATCTCAAACGGTTTCCCTGATGGCTTCAGCCTGTCCATCGAGCTCCTCCCGGTCTCCCGGTTGACCCCATAACAAGGCCACGGATAACCCGGCCCCTTTGCTCCACCCCCACCGCGCCCAGCAGGAGCTTCACCGCTACTACGAGCCGGTCCGCCGGCGCATCCCGCATCGGTACTCACTACCTCGCAGATTCATCCTGCTTGGCAGGCTTCCTCTCCCCCGCCCGAAACAAGGCGGAGAGCATCGGGACACGCCTTCCCACGTTCCGTACGAGAGCAGCAGACCAGGATCACGTCGCCTCCATGCCGGGCACCACCTGGCCAGTAAGCGGGTATCCGCCAGGCTCATCCCGGGACACAGAGCAACACCCCGGTTTTGGCACCACTTCTGCTTAACGACACGTCAACGGCGATCCCGTCACCGGGACTGCGCACCGTCTTCCTGGTCCCCACCTGACGCCTCCAGGACGCCTTTTCCACCTCGCTCACCACGACGGTCTTCAGCCAACGCAGCAGGTGGCGGTTTGAAACCTCCCCCCACAGGGCGGCTCCGAAGGGCCTACCTTCATCTCTCGCACAGCATCACCTCAAGAAAGCTCTACCTACATCAAGCCCCTCTCGGTGTTCGTGGCACACGCTCTGTCGCACATTCGGGGACTGTTTCAAGATC
>NZ_CAAAFT010000193.1:0-1560 GCF_900634765.1 Candidatus Protofrankia californiensis
GCGCTCGACAGTTACGCAGAGTTAGCCAACAGAGTCCACGCCGGAGCCCTGGGTGGGATCACGCAGGCGCGTAAGCGGCTGGGCCGTAAGGTGCTGGCCGAGGTGTTCGAGCAGGTCGCCGGCCCGGTCGGCGAGACGGTCACCCGCGGGGTGTGGCTGCGGGGCTGGCGGCTGCTGGCGATCGACGGGTTCGAGGTCGAGGTGTCCGACACGGAGAAGAATGCCGCCGCGTTCGGCTACGCTGGATCCGGGGACAACCGGTCGGTCTACCCGAAGGCGCGGGTGGTGGCGCTGGCCGAGTGCGGCACGCATGCGTTCCTCGCTGCCGAGGTCGGTGCGTGGTCGACTGGGGAGAAGACGCTGGCGAACCGGCTGTACCAGCGACTGAACCCCGACGAGCTGCTGACCGCGGACCGTAACTTCTACTCGTTCATCGGCTGGGGGCTGGCCGCCGGAACCGGCGCGGCGCTGCTGTGGCGGGCCCCGACCCAGCTGGAGCTGCCCGTGATGAAGGTCCATGCCGACGGGACCTACCTGACGGTCCTGGCCAACCCGAAGATCCAAGGTGTTCGGCGGCGTCGCCTGGTCGAGGCGGCCCGAGCCGGTGAGGATCTCGACCCGGACGACGCCCACGTGGTCCGGGTCGTCGAGTATGACGTGCCCGCCTGCTGCGAAAGAGCCGCGCTGGAACCCCTTCCAGGCGCTCCAGCTGGGTCAGCCGCCGGCGGTGACCGCGGCCTACGCGGCCACCGTGCGTGCCCAGACCGCGCTCCTGGCCACCCTGAACACCAAGATCGGCAGGCTGGAGGAGCAGGTCGAGGCGCATTTTGGCCAGCACCCGGACGCTGAGATCTACCTGTCCCAGCCCGGGCTCGGGCTGGTCCTGGGCGCCCGGGTGCTCGCCGAGTTCGGGGACGCCCCCACCCGCTACGCCGACGCGAAGGCTCGCAGGAACTACGCCGGGACCAGCCCCGTCACCCGCGCCTCCGGGCGGAAGAAGGTCGTGCTGGCCCGCTATGCCCGCAACCACCGGCTTGCCGACGCCCTGCACCGGCAGGCGTTCTGCGCGTTACGTGCCTCTCCGGGGGCCCGGGCCTCCTACGACAGCCTGCGTGCCCGCGGCATGGGCTACAACGCCGCGCTGCGCCAGCTCGCCAACCGGCTCGTCGGGATCCTGCACGGCTGCCTGAAGACCCACACCCTCTACGACGAGGCAACCGCCTGGTCACACTAGGTCACACAGGAGATCGCCGCTTGACATCCAAACTCATGGGATGTCTGTCCCCGGGCGAGTGCCGGCACGGCCGGGCCGTGTCGATCAGTAGGGGGGTGAACGGCTGCACCCACCGGTAGACGGTCACATGATCGACGGCCAGGCCGCGTTCGGCTGGGAATTCCTCGACGTCCCGGTACGACAGCGCGTAGCGCAGGTACCAGCGGACCGCCAGCACGATCACCGCTGGAGTCCATTGACGTGGTGTACGAAGAGCAACGATCTAGCGACTCGCCGGAGTGCCGGTCCGTGACGTAGAGCGACCACCGCGTGATCCTTCCGAGGAC
>NZ_CAAAFT010000193.1:2014-3343 GCF_900634765.1 Candidatus Protofrankia californiensis
GTGGTGTACGAAGAGCAACGATCTAGCGACTCGCCGGAGTGTCGGTCCGTGACGTAGAGCGACCACCGCGTGATCCTTCCGAGGACCTGTGAAGAACTCGAGTAAGGAGCAACGCGATGGCCGTACGCCCGACTGTGACCGACACCGAGGGGTTCGGCAAGGAACTCGCCGCGGCGAGTCCGGATCTTCTGGGCTCGATGGTGAAGATGTTCGCTGAAGCGCTGATGAGCGCCGAGGCGGACGGTATCTGCAATGCCGAATATGGGGAGGTATCTCCGGAACGAGTCAACCGTCGGAACGGC
Source organism: Candidatus Protofrankia californiensis (assembly GCF_900634765.1). Lineage (NCBI taxonomy): Bacteria > Bacillati > Actinomycetota > Actinomycetes > Frankiales > Frankiaceae > Protofrankia > Candidatus Protofrankia californiensis. The sequence continues at coordinate 2,317 of NZ_CAAAFT010000193.1, forward strand.
TACCGGATGCGCGAGTGGGACACCCGGGCGGGCACGATCGAGCTCGCTGTTCCCAAGCTGCGGTCCGGTTCCTATTTCCCGGAATGGCTCCTGACCCGGCGACGCCGTGCCGAGCAGGCACTGATCTCGGTGGTCGCCACCTCCTACCTGCTCGGGGTCTCCACGAGAAGAGTCGACAAGCTCGTCGAGCAGCTCGGCGTCGCGCACATCTCGAAATCCCAGGTCTCGGCACTGGCGAAACAGCTCGACGCCCAGGTCGAGGCGTTCCGCTCCCGGCCGCTGGACGGCGGCCCCTACCGGTTCGTGCAGGCCGACGCGTTGACGATGAAGGTCCGCGAGGGTGGCCGTGTGATCAACGTCCACTGCCTGCTGGCGGTCGGGGTCAACGGCGACGGGCACCGGGAGATCCTCGGCCTCGACGTCGTCTCCTCCGAGGACGGGGCCGGCTGGCTGGCGTTCTTCCGCGGCCTGGTCGCCCGCGGGCTGTCCGGGGTCCGGCTGGTCACCTCGGACGCCCACGCCGGCCTGGTGGCCGCGATCGGAGCAACCCTGCCGGGCGCGTCGTGGCAGCGTTGCCGAACGCATTATCTCCGGGATTTGCTGACCGCCACTCCGAAATCCTCCCAGCCGTGGGTCGCCACCTTGGTGCGCACTGTTTTCGACCAGGCGGACGCGAACGAAGTCAGCGTGCAGTTCGACCGGGTCGTCGAGGCGCTTTCGGAGAAACTCCCCAAGACCGCCGATCATTTGTCCGACGCGAAATCCGATCTGCTCGCGTTCACCGTCTACCCGCGGGAGATCTGGCGGCAGATCTGGTCGTCGAACCCGCAGGAACGGCTGAACCGGGAAATCCGCCGGCGCACCGACGTCGTCGGTATCTTCCCCGACCGTGGGGCTATCATAAGGCTCGTCGGTGCTGTACTGGCCGAGCAGCACGACGAGTGGATCGAAACCCACCGCTACATCGGCCTGGAAATCCTCGCCAAATGCGACCCGGCGCAGGAATCCCGCGACACACCCGAGATCA
>NZ_CAAAFT010000194.1:0-11417 GCF_900634765.1 Candidatus Protofrankia californiensis
CACCCGGGGTGTGCCGGTATGGCCTGGCCGCATCGATCAGCAGCGGGGTGAACCGGCACACCCACCGGTAGACGGTCACGTGGTCGACGACCAGGCCGCGCTCAGCCAGGAGCTCTTCCACGTCCCGGTAGGACAGGGCGTAGCGCAGGTACCAGCGCACCGCCAGCACGATCACCTCGGGCGGGAAACGGAACCCCGCGAACTCCGACGTCGGAACCGGCGGACGGACACGACGTCGGTGCATCACTCGATCATGACTGATCGGCAGCCGAGACGGCGGACTTCGCCAATGCAACAGTGCCACCTGGTGCTGCCGTGGCCGCTACTGCGGGACCGAGTCGAACGCGTCGTCGAAGGTGTAGCCGTTGAGCAGCTCGCGCGCTGCGACCAGGTACTGGATGGTCGGTGTGCCCTCCTCGAGCCAGTTCAGTCGTGCGTCGCGGTAGAGGCGCTCGATCGGATACATGCGGGTGTAGCCGATGCCGCCGTGCACCAGCAGGGCGCGGTCGGTCACGCGACCCACGGCCTCCAGGCCGAACTGCTTGACCAGGGAGGACTCGGCTGGAACGCGACATTCGCGGTCCCACTTGGAGGCAATATCGGCGAGCATGCCGCGCAGGGCGTAGACGTCGGCTGCCATCTCTGCCAGGTAGCGCTGGATGGCCTGACGCTCGGCGATTGGCTTGCCGAAGGTGACGCGATCCTTGGAGTATTTCAGCGATAGCTCCAGTGCGCGGGTCGCCGTTCCCAGTGAGCATGCGGCGATGAAAACTCGGCTGATCTCGAGTGCTCGTTCGAGGTGCGCGATGCCCTCGCCTTCGGCCCCTACCAGCCCGGTCGCGGGAACCCGGACGTCGGTGAAGACGAGTTCGCCGTGCTCGCCGCCCTTGCAGCCCATGGTCTCTGGAAGGGGCGAGATAGTGAGGCCGGACGAGTCGCGCGGGACGATGATCGCTGAGACTTCCTTCGGGGCGGTCTTGGCGATCACGAGGAAGTGTGAGGCGATGTCGGAGTTGGTGATCAGCCACTTTCGACCGTTGATGACGTAGCGGTCACCGTCGCGGCGGGCGGTCGTCGAGAGGTCCGCGCCGGTGCCGTTGCCGGGCTCGGTCAACGCGAACGCCAGCGACTTCTCGCCGATGGCAGCGCCCGGGAGAATCTCTTGCTTCTGCTCGGAGTTGCCGATCTCGGACAGGGCGTGAGTGAACGAGTTGTGGACGTGCACGATCGCCCGGATGCCGCCCTGGATCTTCGCGAACTCGGCCAGGATGGGCAGGTACTGGGCGATCGACAGCCCCGATCCTCCGTACTCTCGCGGGGTGGTGAGGCCGAAGGCGCCGCACGCCTTCAGCGCCGGCATCACGACGTCGTAGGGGATCTTCTCGGTGTTCTCGATCTCCTGCTCAAGAGGGTCGAGCTCGTTCCAGATCGTGGTGAAGATAGTCTTTCGCAGCTTCACGTATTCATCGGTGGGCAGGCCAACAGCCACGGAATTCCTCCTTGTAATCATAGGGACCAGCCGCCGTCGGCGGCGAGCACAGCGCCCGTACAGAAAGTGGCGTCCTCGGACAGGAAGACTGCGGCTCGTGCGATCTCGTCCACGGTCCCGAATCGGCCGAGGGGGGTTTCCGAGGCGATCTTGTGTCGCGAGGTCTCGGGGACTGCCGCGGTCATGTCGGTCTCGACAAAGCCCGGCGCGAGCACATTGACCCGGACTCCCTTGGGGGCTAGCTCCTTGGCGAGCGAGCGGGCGAAACCAACTGCAGCGGCCTTCGCGCTGGCGTAGGCAGTGTCTCCTGGGAACCCGACGACGCCGACGACGGAACCGACGAGCAGGATGCTCGGGTTCTCGCCGTCGACCAGCATCGGGATGGCGGCTCGGGCAAGCGCCGCGGTACTACGCAGGTTCGCTTCGATGACGCTCCACCACGTGTCAGGGTCGATCTTAGCGAGCCTGCCCCCGTGCCACACCGCGGCGTTGAGCACCAGCGAGTCGAGACGGCCCCACTGCATGCGGACCTCCTCGACTGCACTCAGCGTCGTCTCGGGTCGCGCCAGATCGAGATGCATCGGCAGCACCTGGTCCGGATGCATCGCGGCCAGCTTCTCCATGTTCTCCAGACTCGACCGGTAGGTGCCGGCGACTCGGACTCCTCGATCGAGCAGGTGGCGCGCAATGCCGGCGCCGATCCCGCGCGACGCTCCTGTGACCAGCGCGGTCCGCTCAGTGGTTGTCCGGTTCACGGCCATGTCGTGATTGTACCGATCGGTCCAAAGGATTGTCCAGGGTTTGTATATGTGATGAACGGCGCGACCAAGTGTTCCGATCTTGACGGGTCCGTACCCGCTTTGAACCGGTGAACTTGACATCGATTAGTTGTGTTTGCGGTGGGTGGATATCATTCGAGACGCGTTTGCTGGCGTCGTTGATCACGATTACCGATTCTTTTCCTATCGCTGCGCGAACCGTGTCGGCGTCGGGTCGGTCGTACGCGGCTACTGAAAGCCCGCGTGCCCGGTGGCGGCTCAGTCGAGGACCTCCGGGCCCCATCTATGAGGGTGGTCGCTGCCGGCGTGCTCGATCGCGCGGAGCTGCGCATCGATCGATCCAGCCCGGCATCCGTCAGGCATTGGAGGTCACCTTGCCGAGCCGGTGTTTCTGGACCTTCCCGGAGGTGGTGCGCGGCAGCGGTTCCGTGGTGAAGCGGTAGACGCGGGGAACCTTGAAACCGGCGATGCGCTCGCGCAGGTAGGCCGCGATGGCTTCCTGATCGGGATGGGTGTTCTCGCGCACGACGATGTGAGCCACCCCGATCTCACCCCACTTCTCGTCAGGTTCGCCGACCACCGCTGCTTCGATCACGTTGGTGTGGGCTGTCAGGACCCGCTCGATCTCCGCGGGATACACGTTCAGGCCACCGGTGATAATCATGTCCTTGGCTCGTCCGGCCATGAAGACGAAGCCCTGGTCGTCGTAGCTAGCAAGGTCGCCTGTATGCAGCCAACCGTCAGCTAGTGCTGCAGCGGTCGCTTCGGGTTTGTTGTAGTAGCCGACCATGTTCGCGGGTGACCGGCAGATGATCTCCCCGATGGTGTGCGGCGGGACATCTTGACCGGCGGCGTCGACGATGCGAATGGTAGCGGCCGAGCACGCTTTACCGGTCGAGCCAGTGCGGCCTTGCACGTCCTTGCCGGTGATCAGCAACATCAGCGAGGGGAACTCGCTCATGCCGTAGACTTGCAGAACATCGCAGTGTGGGAGCTTGGCCTTCAGCCCTTCCAATGACGAGGGTGGGACCGGCTCTCCGCCGCTGAGCACCATCGTCAGCGACGAGGTGTCGTAGCGGTCGAACTCGGGATGGTTCAGCACCCGCTTGAGTACAGTAGGCACCAGCAGGACCTTGGTGACGCGGTGCAGTTCGACCTGCCGGAGGAACTCGCCTGGGTCGAAGCCCGTGTTGCGTCCCAGGACAACCCGTCCGCCGCGCCATAACGTCGCGAGCGCCAGGTCGTGGAAACCGGCGGCCCAGCAGAGCGCGGGCACCACGTAGTAGACGTCCTCGTTGGTGATCCCGAAATCGACGATCTGGTGGTGGCTGTTCCATAGGACCGTCGAATGGCTATGCATGGCTCCCTTGGGGAAGCCGGTGGTACCCGAGGTGTACTGCAGCAGGAACAGGTCGTCAGCGCGCACGTCTGGCAGCGGCGGGGGAGCGCCGGCGGCCGTCAGGCTCTCGTAGGCGATGCCGAGCCCTGTGTGCTCTCCGACCTCGATGAGCGTCCGCTTGGCGTTGTCGTGAAGCGCCGGTTTGAGGGCGGGTAGGAGCGTGCCTTCGACGACGATCCATCGCGATTGGCTGTCGTCGAAGATGTACTGCATCTCCGACGCGGCCAGCAGGTAGTTGATCGGGACGATCACGCCGCCGAGTTTGGCCAGGGCGAAGAACAGCTCGACCCACTCGAGCCGGTTGTACATCACCACCGAAACCTTGTCGCCCTTGGTGAAGCCGGCGGCGAGCAGTCCGTGGGCCAGTCGGGTTGAGCGGTCGTCAAGCTCGCTGAAGGTCACGTGCCTGCCGTCGAAGGTGAGTGCGATGTTGTGTGGGCCGGCTCCGGCGTCGGTCACGGTCTTGCTCAGAATGTCGCGCAGGGTGTAGGTGTTCATGTTTAGCTCCTCGGGCGCTGTCGGGTCGGCTGGCTCAGATTCGTTCGACGATGGTGGCGTTGGCCATGCCACCCCACTCGCACATCGTCTGGAGCCCGAAGCGTGCTCGGCGGTGTTCGAGTGCGCCGACCAGGGTGGTGAGGATGCGGGCCCCGCTCGCACCGAGAGGGTGGCCCAGTGCGATAGCTCCACCGTGGACGTTGAGCCGCTCGTGCTCGACCTTCATGTCCCGCATCCAGGCCAGCGGAACTGGGGCGAAGGCCTCGTTGGCCTCGAAGAGGTCGATGTCGTCGACGGTCATCCGGGCGCGCTCGAGAACCTTGCGGGTCGCGGGAACGACGCCCATGAGCATGACGATGGGGTCGTCGCCCACGACCGCGGTCGCGTGAATCCGCGCCCGCGGCGATAGGCCCAGCTGCTCGGCCTTGGCTGCGCTCATCATCAACACGCCCGCGGCACCGTCGCTGAGCGGCGAGGAGTTACCCGGGGTAATCTTCCAGGTGATCTCCGAGAATCGCTCGGCCGCTGCGCTGCTCTGGAAGCTCGGCTTGAGCGTGGCGAGGCCCTCGGCCGTCGTGGCGGGACGGATGGTTTCGTCGACGGAGAGCCCTGGGGCGTCTGTCACGGACATCAGATCCGGTGCGAACGCTTGTCGGGCGGAAGCAGCTCGCTGGTGGGACGTCGCGGAGTAGGCGTCGAGCTCTTCTCGCTCGAGCCCCCAGCGGGAGCAGACCAGCTCGGCTGACAGGCCCTGGCCGATCAACCCGCCGGGAAAGCGGTCCTTGATGCGGGGGCCGAGGTGGTCGGCACCCTGAATGTCGGAGTGCATGGGCACGCGCGACATCGACTCGACGCCGCAGGCGATGACGATGTCCGCAGCTCCGGCTGTGATCGCGTGCGCGGCGAAGGAGACCGCCTGCTGGCTCGATCCGCATTGGCGGTCGATCGTGGTGGCCGGTACGGAGAGCGGGAATCCGGCGGCGAGCACCGCTGTCCGCGTCGGGTTGACCGCCTGCTCGCCGGCCTTGGTCACGCAGCCGCCGATGACGTCGTCAATCATGGCGGGGTCGAGGCCGTTGCGCTCGACCAGCCCGGACAGCACCTCTGCCAGCAGCGTGACCGGGTGGATGTGGCTGAGCGCGCCTTCCTTCTTGCCCTTGCCGACGGGGGTTCGCAGGACGTCGACGATGACGGCGTCACGGGGGATGGTCATGGGAGTAGCGCCTTTCTGAGGTTCTGATGCCCGCCGGGTGCGGAGTGGGCAGGGATCAACGCGGATTCGCTGTCAGCTGCCACATCGGGTTCCGATCGGCAGTAGGGCTGGCAGCGGCGGCATCGTCTTCCCGGTGCGCCCGCCGGGGACGTCGGCGAATCGGTAGGGCAGCGGCGGTCGGCCGGGCTGCACGACGACGACCTCGCTCGGATCGGTGCCCAGAGCGCAGGCGACCAGGGAGGCAGCGACATCGGGGATCTTGACCAGTGGGAACTCGATCCGGTCGAGTGCTTCGCGGGCGGCGCCGAGCATTGCGGAGTCCACTAGTCCGGGGCAGACGGCGTGCAAGCCGACGCCCTTGGCAGCGAGAGTGGGTGCGTACGAGCGGACCAGGCCGATGACGGCGTGCTTGGTCATGGCGTAGACCGGGTCGAACGGCACAGCGGTCAGTCCGGCCAGCGACGCGGTGATGACGGCGTGGCCGCGGGCAGCTTCGAGCTGCGGCACGAGTGCGCGCAGGCCGAACACGACTCCGTCGACGTTCACCGACCAGGCCCGGCGGTAGGTCGGCAGGTCCATATCGAGGATCTCGGCCTGGCCGAGGGCGACACCCGCGTTGAGGATCGCTGCGCTGAGGGGCAGGCCGAGTTCTTTGAGGTGATCGGTGACGGATCGCCATGCGTCGGGGTCGCCGACGTCGAGGCTGATCGCCGTGCCGCCGATGTCGTCGGCGACCGCGATCGCCCGGTCGCGGTCGATGTCGGCGACGATGACATGCAGGCCGTGGTTGGTGAGCTGCCGGACGACCTCACGGCCGATGCCACTGGCGCCGCCGGTGACCAGCGCGGCGGTACGGAAACTCATCGGTTGACGTCCGTCAGGCTGGTCGTGCGGATGCGTGGGTTCATGGCTGATTCCTCCGGATGCCGGAGTCTTGACGGGAACGATCTTGGGGGTGCGTGACTGACGTCTCCGGTGGGGCGAGCTGCCCCACCGGAGACGTCAGTCGTTAGCCGGCGCGCGTGCCCGACCAGCCCCACGTGGGTGCCCGCCACGGCGGCCAGTGGTCGTCGTCAGCGGGGACTTCGACTGCCAGGTGGTGGAAGCAGTCCTGGCACTTGGTGACCATTCGCGGGCCGATGAAGTTCGCGACCGGGTAGCGGGCCACGTTCGTGGACCCGCACTTCGGGCACGTCGCCTCCACAGGCGTCCGAGAGACGAAGATGCGCTCCTCCTCCGGTCGCGGGAAGAACATGCGCTCGACTCCCATCGGGAGCTCCTTTCTCAGAGTGGGTTCGCCAGCGCGGTGAGAACGCCGGAGAATCAATGGTGCGTGGCGTCGGCGTTCAGGCGACCTTCCACTCCAGCGGGCACGCCGTGGGCACCGACCACTTACCGGCCTCGCGGGCGGCAGCGAGTTCGGCCCGTCGGGCCTTCGTGGCCTCCTCGTCGATCGTCGTGTCGTCGGAGAACACCACGCCGTACGCTTTTTCGGCGTATGCCCTGGTGTGCATGCCATCGAGTACGTCGTCGAGGACGTCTGCGATGGGGCGAGCAAGTGGGTCACCCCAGCCGCCGCCACCTCCGACGATCACCCGGATCGCTTGACCGGGCCTGAGCACGATGCCGGAGACCTTCGCGCTGGTGTACTTCGTGCCCAGGCCGAACGTGCCGCCATCGGGAGACGGGACCCCGTTGCTGTCAAACATCCCGAACAACGGCTGGGCGTTACGCAGGTCGAACACGTCGAGGCTCGAGGGTGCGTTCGGGTCGAAGTCTGGGATGAGCCAGCCGTAGAACGGCATCCCGCGTCCGCCGCCCTTGGTGCCGTGCGTGCCCATCCGGGTGCGGTCGCCGGTAACGCTGATCGCGGTCTCTGACAGCGCCGTGATCGTGTAGACCGCGCCGTTGCCACCGCGATGCTCGCCCGCACCGCCGGAGTCAGGCATGATCTCGTGCTGTACGACAACGAGCGGAGACTCTCGCTCGACGTGCTCCTGCACGGAGGTCCGGCAGTTGCCAATGGCTAGGGTGCAGAAGGTGAGGCCGTCGCCCTTCCAGGTCGCCCCCCAGCCTCCGCCAGCGAGGGCGAAGGATGCCCAAGGATTGCCGACGTGGCCGGGACGATCGTCGATGCCGCCAAGCGCGATCGCGCCCAAGGTGCCAGAGTCGCAAGCGATGGCCTTGTCGCTCATTGCCTTGCTCATAGCCTGAACGACGAGGTTGACAATGCGACCGCCGATATCGACGTGGTTGGACACCGACGTAGGGGGCAGGGAGCAGACCGCGCTGCCTGGAGGCAGGATCGACTCGATGGGGCGCAGTGTGCCGCTGTTGACCGGTGACGTCGGATCCACGATGAACTTGATACCCTCGATACACCGTGTCGCCTCACACCACGCGGTGCCGACGTTACCCAGTGGCTGGCGCCCGGTTCCGGAGTAGTCGACCTCCATCGAGTCGCCACGCTTCTTCAGTGTCATCACCAGCGGCACGGATTCGTCGGTGACGCCGTCCTCGTCAATGAGGTCCTCGGCGCGGTAGTCCCCATCCGGGATCTGAGCGATCCCGGCACGCATCGCCGCCTCGGTCATCTCGACGCCATACATGGCGCCCTCATGGACCAAGTCGCGGCCGAACTTGTCGATCAGCTCGCGCAGTCGGCGCTCGCCGATGGCCAAGCACCCGTTGAGGGCTCGTACGTCGCCGAGCACGGAGGCAGGCACGCGGACGTTTTCCAGCAGGTAACTGAAGGCTGCTTTTACGGGCTGGTCGTTTGCATAGAGCAGCGTGGGCGGGAACCGCAGTTGTTCCTCGAAGGCGGTCTGTACGCCGTTGGCGAAACCGCCGGGGATCGGGCCGCCGAGGTCCACCACGTGGGAGGTGGAGTGCAGGACGAACTCCGCACGGCCGTTGATCCGGACCGGCCGCAGGATGTTGATGTCGGAGCAGTGGATGGCGCCGCGCCAGGGGTCGTTGACTAAGATGACGTCGCCGTCTTCGAGGTGCTCCTCATCCCACTCGTTCATCGTGAAGTTGCAGATGTGCTGGGAGGTGAAGGCGTGCTGCATACAGCCCTCCCAGCCCGCGACCATCTCCCAGCCGTTCTCCGTGCGCATGTGGATGGCGGCGGTGCAGTCGTTGATGTCGCGGACGATCGGCGAGAAGGCCGACCGCATGAGGGCCTGGTGCATGTCCCGGGCGACCTCAATGAGGCCGTACCGGACAGTCTCCAGATCGATCAGGTGCTGTGCGCCGCCCTCGGCCAGGCCGCGCGTGCCGCTCGACTCGATCGTTGTAATCATGCGGAGTGTCCGTCCTTTCGGTCCGAGACGATCCGGAGGATGCCGGCGGCGTCCTGTGTGGCCGAAGCCCCGGCCTGCACAACCGTGGTCGCGTAGTCCTCCACGATCAGGGCCGGGCCGGCCACCGGCTCGTCGATGGGCAGCAGGTCCCGGCTGTAGACCGGGGTGTCTTCGTGGGTGACACCGTCGAGCCGGACCGCGGCACGGCGCAGGATCGGGTCGCCCTCACCGGCGTGCGAGGTGTGCTTGGGCAGGGTGGCGCGCGGCGCGCGCCCGGTGACCTCGACGGTGGTGACGATGATCGGCAACTCCTCGGCGGTGAAGCCGTAGCGCTGCTGGTAGAAGTCGTGCACCCGGCCGATGAGCTGCTTGACCCGCGCGTCGTCGATCGCTGTCCGTTCGATGTCGAGTCGGTTGTCCCAGGTCTGGCCCGAGTACATCGCGAAGATGGCGCGATCGAAGACGATGTCCTTCTGCGCGGCGCCCTGGGTGCCCAGACTGGCCGCCACCTGCCGCTCGAGTTCAGTGAACATACCTTCCCAGTCCGTGTCGCCGTCGGTGGACAGCACCGTCATCGGTGAACGGGCCGCCGAGACACGCAGGTCACTAGTGAGCAGGCCGTAAGCGGAGAACTCGCCGGGCGCTTGCGGCACCACGACCTTGTCGACCCCCATCTCCCGAGCCACCTGGTGGGCGATCATTGGGCCGGCTGAACCGAAAGCCAGCAGACTGAAGTCGCGAAGGTCCAGTCCGCGGTAGGTGGAGATCGAGCGGATCGAGCCGGCAACGTCCGAGCAGGCCAGCCGGTAGGCGCCGTCGGCGAGCTCCTCGACCGACATGCCCATCGGGTCGGCGACCGTCTTGAGCGCTGCGCGGGCCCGCTCGACGTCCAGGTTCAGCGCACCGCCAGCGAACAGGTCCGGCTGCAGGATGCCGAGCACGACGCAAGCGTCGGTCAGGGTGGGCCGCTCGCCGCCACGGCCGTAGCAGGCCGGACCGGGCACCGAGCCCGCGGACTCGGGCCCGACCCGCAACGTGCCGAGTGAGTCGATGTGCACGATGCTGCCGGCCCCGGACCCTACCGAGCCGACGTCGACCACGGGCATCGTCATGGTGAGTCCGTGCTCGACAGCCCAAGAGTCGGTCATGGGGGTGGTGGCGTCGCGGATGGTAGCGACGTCGGTGCTTGTGCCACCCATGTCCATGGTCAACAAGTTGCCGTCACCGCACGCGCGAGCGAGGTCGACCGACCCGGCCACACCGCCAACCGGGCCGGACACCAGCTGGAACACCGGAGCCTTGGACGTCTCGGCGACGGAACCGACTCCACCGTTCATCGTCATCATCCACAGCGTCCCGCCGAAGCCCGCGCTCTCCAGCGCGCCTTCCAGACGGCTCAGGTACGTGGTGACGATCGGCCCGACGTAGGCGTCGAGGGCCACGGTGACGGTGCGCTCGTGCTCCTTGGTCACCGGGTAGATCTCCGAGGTCTGGATGTAGACGCCCGGGAGTTCCTCGCGCAGGATCGCCGCCGCCCGCTGCTCGTGGGCCTGATTCAGGTAGGAGTTGAGGAAGCAGATAGCCACCGACTCGATCCCGGCCGCGCGGATCTGAGCCGCGACCTCGCGGACCTGCGCCTCGTCGAGCGGCACGACCTCCTGACCGTCCCAGCCGATGCGTTCGCGGATGCCGTACCGGTGACGGCGCTTGGCTACAGGACGCTCCTGGTGCGGGCGTAACCAGGTGGGATCGTAGAAGTGGGGCCCGAACTCGCGGTCCATGCGCCCGATGTCGAGGAGATCGCGGTGCCCCTCGGTCGCGAGGAGAGCGACCGAGGCGCCCTGGCGGCTGAGCACCGCGTTGATGCCGGCTGTGTGCCCGTGCACGATTTCAGCGATGTTCTCGAGGGGGATCTCGAGGCCCTTGAGTGCCGCCAGCACTCCGACTTCGAGCTGCCCCCTGGTCGTCAGGACCTTGTGATCGCGCGTTTCGGCGGTTTCGCGGTGCATCGCGATGACGTCGGTGAACGTCCCACCGACGTCGACGCCGACCCACCACGAACGCGTCGCGTCAGAATTCGCCACGGCATCTCCTTTCCCCTAGCTTGGATGAGCGTTATTGCCCGACGCACAACACGGCTTCGTACAGGACTCGCGCTCGCGTGCGGATACCTGTATGGAGCATCCGTCCTGTGGCCGGATGAGCAGTGATTTGCCTCTTCAGAACGCACTCCGCGCCGCCACGCGCGTCATCCTGACAGCCAGCCAGCGATTGGACATATCGGTCCAAGCACTCGGTGGAACAGTCGACCACACGGCAACTGACGATGTCCGAGTGTCAGCAGCTCAGCGGCGCAGTAGCGGGCCATAGTGGCGTGGAGCACACGCGAACCGTACCTCTCTGGACTGATCGGTACAAGACCCTATCTTGAGGGCGGGGTCTCGGCACGTTTACGCTAAGCTAATGATCCAAGACTTGAGGTGGCTACGACGGGTTGGCTTGTGGATAGAGCCCCGTGGAGTGGTGTAGATCCGCTCGCGTTTCGCTCTGCATTCTTCTATATTATGCGGCGTGGAGTTCGGGGGTGTCGAGGGGGGTGGGTGTGATTTCTTCGGGTGTTGTGGTGGTGGTTTTCTCGTCGATTTTCCGCATGGATTCCTCGGAGAGGTAACGGCGGTCGGAGACCTGCCATTCGTCGTGGGTTTCGATGAGGACAGCGCCGGCGAGGCGGAGA
>NZ_CAAAFT010000194.1:11682-12409 GCF_900634765.1 Candidatus Protofrankia californiensis
CGCTCGAGGGGATTGTTGGACCAGATCTTGCGCCAGTGGGCGTCGGGGAAGTCCGCGAAGGCGGTGAGGTCGGCCTTGGCGTCGCCGAGCATGGCGGCGACCGCGGGGAACCGCGGCGCGAGGAGGTCGGCGACGGTGTCGACCTGGGCGCGCACGAGCTCGGCGGTGGACTGCGCGAAGATCGTGCCGATGGTGGCGGTGACCATGCTCGCGGAGTGCTTGGGCACCCGGACGGCGACGTTGCGCTGGAAGTGCGTTTTATGCCGACGTCGGCATAAGGTCCATTATCTCCGGGATTTGCTGACCGCCACTCCGAAATCCTCCCAGCCGTAGGTCGCTACCTTGGTGCGTACTGTTTTCGACCAGGCGGATACGAACGAGGTCAGCGTGCAGTTCGACCGGGTCGTCGAGGCGCTTTCGGAGAAACTCCCCAAGACTGCCGACCATTTGTCCGACGCGAAATCCGATCTGCTCGCGTTCACCGTCTACCCGCGGGAGATCTGGCGCCAGATCTGGTCGTCGAACCCGCAGGAACGGCTGAACCGGGAAATACGCCAGCGTACCGACGTCGTCGGTATCTTCCCCGACCGTGGGGCTATCATAAGGCTCGTCGGTGCTGTGCTTGCCGAGCAACACGACGAGTGGATCGAAACCCACCGCTACATCGGCCTGGAAGTCCTCGCCAAATGCGACCCAGCGCAGGAATCCCGCGACACACCCGAGATCG
>NZ_CAAAFT010000195.1:0-1400 GCF_900634765.1 Candidatus Protofrankia californiensis
GAGCAACGATCTAGCGACTCGCCGAAGCGGCGGTCCGTGACGTAGAGCGACCACCGCGTGATCCTCACGAGAAACCTGCGAAGCAACTCGAGGGGAGAAACGCGATGGCCGTACGCCCGACTGTGACCGACAGCGAGGGATTCGGCAAGGAACTCGCCGCGGCGAGTCCGGACCTGCTGGGAGCGATGGTGAAAGCGTTCGCGGAGGCGTTGATGGGCGCTGAGGCGGACAGTATCTGCAACGCGGACTATGGGGAGGTATCTCCGGAAAGAGTCAACCGTCGGAACGGCTATCGGATGCGGGAGTGGGACACCCGCGCGGGCACGATCGAGCTTGCCGTTCCCAAGCTGCGGTCCGGCTCGTACTTCCCGGACTGGCTGTTGACACGGCGTCGGCGGGCGGAGCAGGCGCTGATCTCGGTGGTCGCGACCTCCTACCTCCTCGGCGTTTCCACCCGGCGGGTCGACAAGCTCGTCGAGCAGCTCGGTGTCGCGCATATCTCGAAGTCCCAGGTCTCCCAGTTGGCGAAACATCTCGACGCCCAGGTCGAGGCGTTCCGCTCGAGGCCGCTGGACGCCGGCCCGTACCGGTTCGTCCAGGCCGACGCGTTGACGATGAAGGTCCGCGAGGACGGCCGTGTGATCAACGTGCACTGCCTGCTCGCCGTCGGCGTCAACGGCGACGGCCACCGGGAGATCCTCGGTCTCGACGTCGTGTCCAGCGAGGACGGGGCGGGCTGGCTGGCGTTCTTCCGTGGCCTGGTCGCCCGCGGCCTGTCCGGGGTCCGGCTGGTCACCTCGGACGCCCACCGTGGCCTGGTGGCCGCGATCGGGGCGACCCTGCCCGGTGCGTCGTGGCAGCGCTGCCGGACGCATTACCTGCGGGACCTGTTGACCGTCACCCCGAAATCCTCCCAGCCCTGGGTGGCGACCCTGGTCAGAACCGTTTTCGACCAGGCCGACGGCAACGAGGTCAGCGTGCAGTTCGACCGGGTCGTCGATGCGCTTTCCGGGAAACTTCCCAAGGCCGCCGGCCATCTCTCCGACGCGAAAGCCGACCTGCTCGCGTTCACCACCTATCCACGGGAGATCTGGCGGCAGATCTGGTCATCGAACCCGCAGGAACGACTGAACCGGGAAATCCGCCGGCGCACCGACGTTGTCGGTATCTTCCCCGACCGTGGGTCTATCATCAGGCTCGTCGGTGCCGTGCTGGCCGAGCAGAACGACGAGTGGATCGAAACCCACCGCTACATCGGTCTGGAAATCCTCGCCAAATGCGACCCGGCACAGGAATCCCGCGACACACCCGAGATCACCGTGACACCGGAGGCCTTGACCGCATAACCTAATCCCAGATCACGCGGAGTCACTCTCCGTACACCACGCCCCCGGACGCGA
>NZ_CAAAFT010000195.1:1588-4664 GCF_900634765.1 Candidatus Protofrankia californiensis
CGCCGTCCTGACCTCGGGCCCGTGGGACGAGGTGGCTCCCTACGTCGAGTTCATGGGTTACACCCAGCCCTGGTACTCGGTGCGGGGCGTGGAGGCGCCGGTCGGCGGAGGAATGGGGCACATCGTCTGTTTCCTGCGCGACGGCGACCGCGTGTTCCTCACCTACTCCACGACGGGCCGTGGTAACGAGCCGATCAACGGGTCCTTGGGCCTGCTCGACATGACGCCCTACGGCCGCGGCGAGGCGTGGGAGGACAACCCCGAGGGCTGGCCCGTGATCGGCGATGTCCGCGAGGGGCACCCGTTCGAGGGCCGCCAGGCCTGCTGGTACTGGCGCTCGGACGCGGACGGGAACGCCACCTGGGGCCCGACCAGCCGGCCCGTGCCGCAGTGGACCCGCCCCGGCGCGACCCCCGTGGAGACCCTCGGCCGGCACGGCCACCACCACTGACGGGCCTTCGTCGACGGCGTCGGCAAAGGTGTTAGGTGCCGGGCGGAACCTCCGGACGATGCGAACGCCCGCCCGCGCGCTCGGTCGGTGGGCGGTTCGCCCGGAAGGTGAAGGACTCCTGGTAGGAGAGGGGCTGTCTAGGCTTGCCAGTCCTACCCAGGAGTCCGGGTGCACGTATCGTCCCAGTGCCAGTACTCGTCATGCCCTGCTCATGGCCGGGGTGGTGATCGTCCCTCGCGGCGGCACTTCTACCCCGGTTCGACGATGACCGACGGACAGTGGGCGCTGCTGGCGCCGCTGCTCCCGGCGGCGGGGAGCACCGGCGGGCGCGGGGGCAGGCCCGAGAAGTGGGACCGGCGCCTGGTCCTGGACGCGATCTTCTACCTGGTCCGCGGCGGGATCGCCTGGCGGGCCCTGCCGGCCGACTTCCCGCCGCACCAGACCGTCTACGCCCTGTTCCGCCGGTGGAGCCGCGCGCAGGCGTGGTGCCGGATCTACGCAGCGCTGCGTGAACGTGCGCGTCTGGCCGACGGCCGCGGCCCAGTGCCGACCGCGGCCGTGATCGACTCCCAGACCGTCCACGCCGGTGACACCGTCCCGACCGCCAGCAGCGGGTACGATGGCGGGAAGAAGATCAAGGGCCGCAAGCGGCACGTCGCGGTCGACACCGGTGGGCTGCTGCTGGCCGTCGTGGTCACGACCGCCTCCTTGCAGGACCGCGACGGTGCGTTCCGCATCACCGCCGCGCTGCGCGAGGCGCTCTCCACGATCACCCTGGTGTGGGCCGACGCCGGGTACGCAGGCCGGTTCGTCCGCGACGCGCGCAAGATCTGGGACTTGGCCGTGGCGATCGTCAAGCGCCCTGACCAGGCCAAGGGCTTCGTCCTGCTCCACCGCCGCTGGGTCGTGGAACGCTCCTTGTGCGCCGCGAGGCGCTCTGTTGTATCCCCGGTTCAGCCGGGAGGGACTTGGAGGGAGGTTCTTGGGTCGGATGGCTGACCTGGATCCGAAAGGTGAGGGGGACAACAGCATGCCATGATTCCCAGCGGTCGGGTCCAGTGGTCAGGGACGACGCGCCGGGTGGACCCGCGTGATATGGCGAAAGCTTGATTGCCTGAATCCCAATCTCCAGTCGATGCAAGTTCCCATCCACCGGAAAGACCTCTGAAACCGGTGCCGTGCTCTGTGTCGGAGTCGATCGTGGCCGATGCAACCTCCAGGGCTCGGGGCAACGCCCAGCGAGGGTGTTCAAGGAGATGAGTGGGACGCCTACGTCACACTGTCACGTACAACAGAGACGAACGCGGGATCGCCTACAGGGGTGCGAGCCCTATGGCGACGGAGGCCTCGTAGTAGTCGCCGGAGTCACGCCCGGCCGGGGAGGGCGGGAAAACCGCCCACAGGGCGAAGTTGCGCCGTCTAACTCGGCGTTGGATCACTCTTGCAGAGAGTAGAGGTTCGGAAGGAGAAGACCTCTGGGTCACCCGCCTTACCTGGACGCGAAAGCGCGAGGGGACAACAGCATGGTGGGAAAGCGCGGAGCGCTGTGGAGGCGTTGATGGTGCTGCTGCGCAAGGCCCGTGTGATATGGCGAAGACCAGACTGTTTGAAGCCCAGTTCCCGGAGATGGAAATGTGCATCCTCCGACATACAACGCCCGGAGCGGAGCCACCAGCATCAGGCGAATCCCCTTTGCTTCGCCCCAATCTTCCGGCTGGTGGGCGGTGGGCAACGAGCCCACTCAAGGGAACGGACAGGCCGCCTACGTCACGCTCGACACGTCCAGCGCAAGAGGAATTCGGGATCACCTAAGGGGCGCGAGCCCTACGGTGACGGAGTGCCAGTAGTAGTCGTGGGAGTTACGCCCCACCAGGGAGAGCGGGAAAGCCGCTTACAGGGCCAAGTGGCACAGGTGTCCACGATGTCCAGAGAGGCGAGGTACGCGTAATGCAGAGAGCCGAAGCCCTGATGGAGATCATCCACGAACGCGGCAAGAATGGATTGCCACTGGAGAGACTGTACCGGCACCTGTTCAATCCGGAGTTGTACTTGCGTGCCTACGGGAAGATCTACCGCAACGCCGGTGCTATGACACCGGGCTCCAACCAGGAGACCGTGGACGGCATGAGCCTGAAGAAGATTCAGGCGATCATCGATGCGCTGCGGTACGAGCGCTATCGGTGGACCCCGGTCCGGCGTGTGTACATCGACAAGAAAGGAGCACCCGGAAGACGCCGACCGCTGGGTCTGCCTTCGTGGTCGGACAAGCTGCTGCAAGAAGTGATCCGCTCCCTTCTGGAAGCGTATTACGAGCCGCAGTTCTCCGACCGCTCTCACGGCTTCAGGCCGGGAAGGGGCTGTCACACGGCCCTTGCGGAAATATCTGAGTCGTGGAGAAGTATGACGTGGTTCGTCGAGGGAGACATCTCCCAGTGTTTCGATCGGCTCGACCATGGGGTGCTTCATTCCATGCTGGCCGAGAACATTCACGACAACCGCTTCCTGCGGTTGGTCGACGGACTGCTCCAAGCTGGATACCTGGAGGAATGGCGCTACCACGAAACACTGAGCGGTGCGCCGCAAGGGGGTATTCTGAGCCCCCTGCTCTCCAATATCTACCTGGAC
>NZ_CAAAFT010000196.1:0-2586 GCF_900634765.1 Candidatus Protofrankia californiensis
CTTCAAGGGCGTGCCAGGCCGATTCCAGCAGCAGCCGCTGCTGCGGGTCGAGGCTTTCGGCCTCCCGCGCCGGAATGTCGAAGAACGCCGCGTCGAAGCGCGCGATGTCGGAGAGGAAACCACCTTGGTCGGTGGTGATCGTTCCGGTCCGCAGCGGGTCGTTGTCATGCAGCGAAGCCGCGTCGAAACGGTCGGAGGGAACAGGTCCGACCGCGTCCCGGCCCACACGCAACTGCTCCCAGAACTCTTCGAGGGAGTCCGCCCCGGGGAAACGGCCGGCCATGCCGACGATCGCGACGAGTTCGCCCGCCGTCTCCCGACGGTCCGTCGGCGGCAGAGGCACGTCGCGGGATGCGGCGGTAGCGGGTGGCACGGTGGCAGCGGGCGGCACGGTGGCCGGAGTCGGCCGCGGGGCCGGGGTCGCGCTGGCGGCCGTGACCCGGGTGACAATGTGCCCGGCCAGTTCGGTGACGGTCGGGTGGTCGAAGACCTCGGAGATGCCCACCTCGACATCGAAGGCGACCGACAGCTCGCGCGCGAGGTCCACCGCCATGATCGAATCCATTCCGAGGTCGAAGAAGCCGACGTCCTCGCGTACGGCTCGCGCCTCGGCGTGGCCGAGGATCACCGCCAGCAGTTCCCGCACGGCGTCACGCGCGGCACCCAGGCGCGCTCCCGCAGGCATGTCGAGCAGGACGGTGCGAGCCGTGGCCGGAGCTACGCCCGTCTCGGCGCTGCCTCCTGAGACGCCATGACCTGGGATGACGTCATCGAAGAACGGGCGGCGGCGACGACTGGCCATGACCTCGCCGAAGCGCGGCCAGTCCACCGGGCAGACCACCAGGGGAGATCCGGCGGACGGGGCGTCGGCGGTGAGGCTCGCACAACCGGCGGCGACGCTGAGCGCGCCGACACCCATCCGCGCCAGGTTGTCCCGACCGCTCTCGTCGGCCATGCCGTCAAGAGCCCACGGCCCGAAGGCGATGCTCACCGACGCCAGACCGGCGGCCGTCCGGTAGGCGGCGATCGCGTCGAGCCCACCGTTGGCGGAGGCATAGGCACCGTAGCCATCGGTACCCCACAGGGCCGACACCGACGAGAGCTGGATGAAGAAGTCGAGCGGCCAGTCGCGGCTGAGCAGATGCAGCCACCAGGCGCCGGTGAACTTGCCACGCAGTGCCACGGTGAAGCTGTCGGCGTCCACCTCCGCCAGGGGCGCCGCCGGGAGAGTGCCCGCGCCGTGGATGATGCCGCGCACCGGGGGCATCGTGCCGCTCTCCCGGCAGGCGGCGGCGAGCGCCGCCGGGTCGTCGCAGTCGGCGGCCTGGTAGCGAACGTCCACACCGTCTCGGCGCAAGCTCTCCAACAGGGCGCTGCCCGCAGGGTCGAGCCGCTCCTCGGCGCGGCGCCCGACCAGCAGCAGGTGACGTGCGCCTCGGTGCACGAGGTCGGAGATGAGCGCACGACCGATGGCACCGAGCCCACCGGTGATCAGGTAGGTGGCGTCCGCCCGGAGAGCGAGTTTCGGTACGGGGTTGGAAGTCACCGGTCGCACGCGGGCGGCGAAGACGCCCCCGCTCCGCACGGCGAGGACGTCGTCGAGGTCACCGGTGTCTGCGTGGGCGCCCCCACCTTTGACAACGCGTAGCAGCGTACGCAGGTCCGCTGGTTCGGGGACCGCGGGCAGGTCGACGACGCCGCCCCAGCTGACGTCCAGTTCCAGACCCAGCACCGGCGCGAGGCCGTGCAGCAGGCCATGGTCGGCCGGCACGATCCCGTCATGGCCCGTGACCTGGCGTACGCCACGGGTGACAATGATGGCTCGGCCCACGGCGTCGGCGCTGGCGAGCGTGCGGACCGCGGTCGTGACGGCAAGACAGGTCGCAGCGCCCGCGGCGGCAATGTCCTGGACGGCAATGTCAATGTTCTGGACGGCCTGGACGGCAATGTCCTGGGGAGCAACGCCGGGTGCGGCGTCCCCCGTGGTGACGAATGGATCGGGCAACGTCGTGGCCCGCATCACCAGCACCAGCGCGACCGGCTGTGACCATGGGCGCGACGCCCAGAACGCGGCCCATTCGGCGTCGTCGCGGGGCAGGTGGTGACGCTCCCACCCCGGCGGGTCGGCGATGTCACCGTCGACCGGGCCGAGTGCCACACCTGGCAGGCCGTTGCCGGCCGCCGTCTCGACAAGACGCCGCAGCAGGTCGGCGTCGTCGCCGGCGAGTACGAGCGCGTGGTCCCCCGTGGAAGTCGGTAGGGTGATGGGCTGCCAGACGACGTGGTGGCGCGGCACCGGGATGGGCAGCCCAGCCGGCGCTGAGGCGGTGGGCCCGGCCGACGGGGATGCGGGCCTGACAGAGGCGGGCGCGTGACGCTGCCGCTCCCAGGGGTAGCTCGGCAGGTCGATCACGCGGCGGGGCAGCGACGCGGCCGCCTGCCCGCTTTGCTCGGTTGCTGATTGGTTTCGCTCCGCGGGCGGGAGGCTTCGCCTATTTTCCCGCCCGCTTTGCTCGGTGGCCGTCGGGCCCTCGACGAGCGTCACGGCCGGGGAGGCGGCACCGGCGGCGAGCGCGGTGAGGGCCA
>NZ_CAAAFT010000196.1:2644-5511 GCF_900634765.1 Candidatus Protofrankia californiensis
ACCTGGGCGCGCACCGGGTGACGGTCCCGGCCGTAGGTTGCCGTGTAGGCGAACGCCGGGTAACTGGCGGGGTCGAGGGCGGCGAGACGCTCACCGAACCGGGCGGCGAGCGCGCGCAACGCCGACGGGGTCTTCGCCGACAGCTCGAAGCCGCTCACCGGTACGTCGGCGGTACCGGCCATGGCGCTTTCCCGCTGCTCTTCGGCGGCTCCGAGGATGATGTGGGCGTTTGTGCCGCTCATGCCGAAGGAGCTCACCCCGGCATACCGGCCGCCGTCGGTGGGGGCCCAGGGCTGGAGGTCCTGCGGCAGGGTGATACCGGTATCGTCCAGATCGATCCTGGGGTTCAGGGTCGTGAAGTGGACCAGCGGCGGAACGGCGCGCCGCCGTAGGCAGAGGATCACCTTGAGCAGCCCGGCGATGCCGGCGGCGGCCTCCAGGTGGCCGATGTTCGTCTTCACCGAGCCGACCCGCAGCCGGGCGCCGCCGTTGCGGTGGCCGAGCGCGCGGACGAGCGCCTCCATCTCGATCGGGTCACCGAGTGCCGTGCCCGTGCCGTGCGCCTCCACCAGGCCGATGTCGGCCGCGGTGAGACCCGCGTCGGCGAGCGCGGCTTCGACAAGGGAGATCTGGGCCAGCACGTTCGGGGCGGTGAACCCCGACGAGCGGCCGTCGGAGTTGACCGCCGAGCCATGGATCACGGCGTGGATCCGGTCGCAGTCACGCACGGCCTGGTCCAGGCGCTTGAGCACGACCACGCCGCATCCTTCGCCGCGGGTGAAGCCGTTGGCCCGGGCGTCGAAGGACTTGCACAACCCGTCGGGCGCCAGCGAGCGGGTCTGGACCACCAGTCGCGTCGAGCGGGGTGACAGGATGAGATTGACACCGCCGGCGAGCGCCACGTCGCACTCACCGCGGCGCAGCGCCTGGCTTGCCAGGTGGACCGCGACCAGCGACGACGAGCACGCGGTGTCGATCGCCACGGCCGGCCCGGTCAGCCCCATCGTGTAGGCGAGCCGACCGGCGGCGAAGCAGTGGCCGTTGCCGGTCGCCCAGTAGGCATCGGGCTCACCGTCCTGCCAGTCCCGGTAGTCCTGACCGGTGATGCCGACATACAGACCGGTGCGGGCCTCGGTCAGCCCGTCGGCGGGCAGCGCCGCGTTCTCCAGCGCCTCCCAGGCCACCTCGAGCAGCAGGCGGTGCTGCGGGTCGAGCCCGCGTGCCTCCCGCGGACTGATTCCGAAGAAGGCCGCGTCGAAATCGAGCACCTCGTCGAGGAAGCCACCCCGTAGCGGCAGGCCCTCCCAGCCGGCGGCGAAGGGCCCCTTGCGTGCCTCGGGCATGGGGCGCACCAGGTCGCGCCCGGCGGCCAGAGCGTCCCAGTAGGTGTCGACGTCGGTGATACCACCAGGCAGCCGCAGGCCGACACCGACCACGGCAAGCGGGGCCCGGCCGGTCTGGGCGTCGAGCTGCGCACGAAGGTTTCTGATCGTTTCCAGCGCGCGCGTCAGGGGAGTCGGCCTCGGCGAGCCGTTGCTGTTGGGTTCCATGAAAACCGTTCCTTCGCGATCGGAATGCGGGATTCAGGCGGCGGGGGTGAAGATCCGCTCACACAGCACCCCGGCGAGGGCTCGTGAACTGCCGTAGGTCCACAGGAGCGTCGGCGACAGGGTGAGCCCGAACGCGGCCTCGAGCCGGTTACGCAGCTCAAGGCTCATCAACGAGTCAAGTCCGAGCGCCTTGAACGGCGTCTGGCTCTCGATGGCCTTCGGGTCCAGGCGCAGCACTCGGCCGGCGAGCTCGCGCACCTTGGTCTCGACAAGGTCCTGGCGGGCGTCGGTGGGGCCGTTGCGCAGGTGGGTGAGGAACTCGCTGCTCCCCGCCGCGGCCGGCGTTCCCTGCGCAGCGGCCTGGCGCAGCACCTGCCAGCTCTTCTGGGCGGCCGTGTCCGGGTACGCGTCGAACCACTGCCGTAGGTTCAGCGGGACGTACCCGACCACCTGCTCGTCGCGGACGAGGAAACCGGCCAGTGCCGCCCACGCCTCTTCGGCGGTGAAGCCGCCCATACCCCGTTCCTCCAGCCGGGCCCCCCGGTTGGAGTCCTGGGCGGCCAGACCGATCTGTGCGAATGGTCCCCACTGCACGGACAGGGCGGGCAGCCCTCGGCGGCGACGGGCCACGGCCAGGGTGTCCATGAAGGCGTTGCCCGCGGCGTAGGCCGCCTGACCGGCGTTGCCGATCAGGGCCGCCGCCGACGAGAACATCACGAACAGGTCCAGCGGGTCGTCCGCGGTGGCCTCGTCCAGGTTGCGCGCGCCGTCCACCTTGGGAGCGAGCACCCTTTCGATCTGCTCGGGCCGTAGCCGCAGGATGGTGGCGTCATCGAGCAGGCCAGCGGCGTGCACCACACCGCGCAGCGTCGGCATCTCGCGCCGCAGCCGGGTCAGAGCGGCATCCAGCGCGGTGGCGTCGGCGACATCGACCGCGAACGTCTCCACCCGGGTGCCACCCGCCCGGATCGCCTCGATCCGGGCGGTCGCGTCTGCGCCCGGCGTGGACCGTCCCAGCAGCGCGACCGCGCCGGCACCCCGGTCGGCGAGGAACCCGGCGAGCGACAGACCGAGCGCGCCCAGTCCGCCGGTCACCAGATAGGTGCCGTCCGGTCGGAACCCACCGGCCGGCATCGGCTCGGGCGCGACAGCGCGCACCGACGCCGGGTCGGTCAGCACGAACTTGCCGATGTGGCTACCACGGGCCATCGTCCGCAGCGCCTCCGCGGCTTCCGCGAAGGAATGGGTAATGACCGGCAACAGCGCGAGGTCGCCCGCCGTGACCCGGTCCCACATCTCGGTGAACAGGCGGGCGAA
>NZ_CAAAFT010000197.1:0-8853 GCF_900634765.1 Candidatus Protofrankia californiensis
CCTCAAGTTCTCGCTGCCAACGAAGAACAAGCCCATCACGACTGTCGAGGACCTTCACCTCGCCGCCACGCCCGCCCATGGTCGTGCTCGTGCCGGTGCGTGGTGGAGGCAGCGCAGGCCAGGGCTCATCGGTTGAGGACGATGGTGAGCAGCCCGGTCAGCGCGACGGTTTGCAGGGCGGCACGGGCCCAGATGACGCTGTCCCAGCGTTGCTGGAGGGCTCGCGTGTCCGGGGGAACGGTGTGGTTGGCCGCGGCCGTGCGGAGCTGCTTGTTGATCGGCGCGCTGACGCGTACGTAGATCGCAAGCCAGGCCAGCAGCGCGGCCAGAGCTGTTGCACCGCCGATGCGCGCGGGATTGTTGTCGCTGGTCATGGTGGCGAGCGCTGCGGCGATGACGGAGACTGCTCCGGGTACGGGCAGTCGGCGATCTCCGTACTCGTGGACCCGGCCGAGCAGGTCGGCTACGGAGGCGTCAGCGGCATCGACTGCGGCAGGACGCAGCACGAGCGCGGAGAAGAATGTCGGTGCCATAGATGATCGCGGCAGTCGCGACTGCGACGAGCGCGGCGGCGGTAGCTAGATTGCTCACAGTTGCCTCTTTCCGGTCGATCGGGTGCCGCGCCGAGGCGATGCCGCCGGTGTGGGTAGGGCGCGGGTGAGGCAGTCGGTCAGCGCGTCCCCGAGCAGGGCGTGCAGCGCGGCGGAGTCGACGTCGACGCGGCCGACGGCCAGCAGCGCGATCAGCCCATGCGCGGTGTCTCATCGTGATGGAGGAGCAGACGCCGTGCCTCGACGAGCAGGATCTCGCCTGCGGGTGTGACCCGGGAATACCGTCCATCCCGTTGCATCAGGGACTGGCCCACGACGGCTTCCAGCCTGCGGACGTGCTGGCTGATCGTGGGTTGGCTCAGAGGGAGCGTCCTGGCCGCCCGATGGAACCCCCGCAGTCGGCAACGGCGACGAAACTGCGCAGATGGAGGAGGTCGAGGACCTTGTTCACTCGCCGCTCACTCGGTTCACTCGCCGCTCACTCGCCGCGTACCCCGCTGCTTCGTGCCCGTACCGCCACGTGTATCGCGGATCGTACGGCCGACTTCGATCGAGGTCCATAATCGAGGTCGATAGGAGCTTGCCGTTGGACGGCTGATTGCCGTATATGTCCTGATTCGGGCGTGGCACCCGCAGCGGCATCGGCTCAGTGCGGGGGATGCCGTCCCCCGGCGGAAGACGGCCGTGGTGCGGCCCGTCCAGGGCGGTCGGTGCGGCTGACACGGCGGCGGGAGATCGACCTCATGCGTGTGTCCGCAGCCACCTGTCGTCACCGGTTGCCGTAGTTCTCACGGCGTAGCGGTGGCCAGGCATCGGTCAGCTGATCTGGATCGTGTGGCGGGCTCGTCGTCAGTCGGTCCGACCCGAGGACCAGGGGACGTGGGGTGATTGCGCGACCTGACATCTGCCGTGTCACGCGGGATCACGGTCGGGCTGTCTGACGCCGTCTGGTGGGGTCTCAGACACCCTGGGCGTGTTGGAAGGCGTCCAGGATGTCGCTGGCGATGCGGCCTCGGTCTCCCACGTCGTATCCGTGCGCGCGCGCCCAGGTGCGCACGGCCGCCGGGTCGTAGGTGGAGGCGGTGGCCGCCAGGCCCGGCTCTCTCGGTGGCCGTCCAAGAGCGACCGTCGGCACGGTGATCCGGCCGAGTGCGCCGGCGTCCTCGTCTCCGTCGGCGGCAGCGGTCATCGAGGCCCGGATCCGGTCGGCTTCGCGGGTACCCAGCGGCACGTTCGCGCTTGGCATGCGGCTGATCCGCACAGATCCGCCAGAGTCCGGTCCCACGGCCGCCGGAGAGGCTGATCCGACGGATTCCGCGATCTCGGCGAGGTGTTCGTGATGGGTGAATACGATGATCTGCCAGTTCCGGGCCAGCTCCGTCAGGACCCGGAGAGCGGCGGTGGCACGCCGGTCGTCGAACGTCATCAGCACGTCGTCGAGGACGACCGGGAGAGGTACCTCGCCGCGGGCGACCCGGTCGCGTTGCAGCTGGTCGATCGCGGCCAGCCGCAGGGCGAGGAAGACCTGGTCGGCGGTGCCCTCGGAGAGCTCGACGGGTTCCCTTTCCTCCTCGTCGGCTCGGACGACCCGCAGGAACCGTTGGTTGTCTCCGCGGTCTACGGCGCGCAGCGCCACATAGGACCCCTCGGTGAGGCGTTCGAGCAGGCGGCCGGCCTCGACGAGCAGCGGAGACGCATGCCGGCGTTCGTAGGCTTCGAGCTGGCCGCGCAGAATGTGATGTTGAAACCGGGCGATGAGATACCGCTCCGTGCCTTCGGCGACCAGCGCGAGATACTCCTGCGCCTGGGCGTGCAGTTCGCTCGCGCCGGGTCCGCGCTGAAGCTGACGCAGCCGCTCGTCTATCTCGCCGAGCTCGCTGCGCGCCTGGTCGTGGGCGGTGGAGTATTGATCCCGATCTTCCCGCGCGGTGGCGAGCTCTTGTTGCAGGTCGCGCTCGTCACGTTCGGCGAGTTTCTTGACGAGTGTCTCCAGTTCGTCGTCTGGTGCGGCGGCCCGGATCACGTTCTCGGTGGTTCTTTCCTCGGCCGTGGCTACGATAACGGCTCGGCTGCGCTCGACGACTGGGCGGAACGGTTGGTCCACCGGTAGGCCCACCTCGTCCCGCAGCTTGTCCAGATGGTTCGCTGCTTCCGCCTGCCGAGCCTGGGCTGCTTCGATCTGTTCGGTGAGTCCGGCGATGGTGTTGTCCATCACCTTGGCGGAGGCCTGAGCGTCGCGATTGGACCTCACTTGGTCGACGAGTCGGTGGAGGACCTCGGCCGGGGAGTCCTCGTCGAACCCGCCGTCGCCGTGGCGGGCCGCCAGTGCGGCTACTGCTTCGGCGAATGCGTCGACGCGCGCTCGGGCGTTGACCGCATCCTTGCGGGCCTGGATCCCGTTGTTGTGGGTGGCTACCGCCTGGGTCAGGACCGCATGACGCTCCGCCCAGCCCGCAGGGCTGATCGTCGATGGAAGTGCGGCATTGTGGATGAGCGTGTCCCACTGCTGCTCGGCCATGCGCAGGGCGCCGGCCTTTTCCCCTCGGGCGTGCTGGGCGTCCTCGGTGCTGCGTGCGTGCAGGGCTGCGCTGTTCCGCGCCTCTCGGGCGGCATCATCGTCGGCGAGGATCTGGTCGGCCGCTACCAGGAGACTGTCGAGATCCGCGCCTGGATACGAGTGTCCCAGCTGCGCGAGTGCCTCTGCCAGGGTGGCGTGTTGGGCGTCGGCCTGGCCGGTCAGGCCGGCGATGCGGCGTTCGGCGCCCAGCAGGGCGGTCTGCGCCTGCTGGGCTTCGTCGAGGGCCCGGCGTACCTCGTCGGCCTCGTCCACCACGGGTGTCGCAAGCCCGAGATCGTTCCAGAAGGCTTCCCAGCCCTGCCGCGCCTGGTCCATCGCGTCGTCGGCGGTCGAGCGGGCGTTCAGCGCTGCCCGATGCCGGGTCTCGGCGTCGGCGAGGTCGTGTTGCTGCTGGGCACGTTTCGCGGCGAGCTTGGCCTGGCTGATCAGCTGATCGGCGATCTCGTCGGCGCGGCGCACTGCACTGGCGAGCGAGGGAAGGAGTTCCTCGGCCCGCGAACGGGTCAGCCCGCCCGCCGCGGCCCGGACCAGCCGGTCCCACAGATCCGACCGTTCGGCCCGGATCCGTACGAGCATGGCCGGGTCCGGCAGGTTCTGTCCGTCGGTCGTGGCAAGCCGCTGACGGGCCCGTTCCAGATCTTGCTCGGCGGTGGTGAGTGCGTTCCCGCTACGAGCCTGGGCGGTCTCAGCGTCCGTGAGGCGCTCCCGGGCGAGCCGCACAGCATCCTTGGTCAGTGCCGCAGGTCGCGGCCCGTCGACGTCTCGGGCACCCGCCCGGCGCAATGTCTCGCGGCGGTCCTGGTACGCGACCGCGGCGCTGTCCACGGATTCACGGAGCCGCAGCGAAGCGGACCCCTCCGCCCGGATCACCATGATGACCTCGCGCATCAGCCTGATCGACGCCGCGTCGAGGGTCGGCACGGCCGATGCGGACGCCCGCTGCCTGGCCAGGGCCGCCGTCACCGCGTCGTCTGCCCACGCCAGGTCCGCGGTCAGCTCGCCAATCCGGGTGGCCAGCTCATCGAGTTGGGCCGCGAGATCGACCGGCACATACAGGGCGGTGAGAAGCTCCTCGGTCGACCGCTGGTCGCCCGGTCCGACGAGTCCGAGCAGCTGCGTTCTGGCCTCGCCGAACAGGGATTCGGCCTCGATCTCGCCATGTCGGGCCAGGTCGGCGTCTGAGGAGCGGGCTCCGGCCTGGCGTTCCAGCCGGGTGATAGCGGCGGAATCGGTGAGGATGGCGTCGTCGACCGTCAACGACTCGCGCTCGTGAACTTGCGTGGTGAGGGCGGCTGTCGGCCGCTCGACCTCGTCGGTCGCCGCGTCGAGTTCTTGCTGGTTGGTTTCGTACGCGTCGATCTGCTCGGGGCGCAGCATGAGGCCGTCGGCGAGCAGCCGGGCGCGTTCGGCGCGCAGGCCGACCAGCCTGTGGATATCCGGCAGCGCGCGCCGCCGCTGGTCTGCGTAGGTGTGTCGCTCGATGGCGGAGGCCAGACGGGCCGCCGCCGCGTCCGCCGCCCGCTGCCGTCGCGTCCGTTCGCCCCGCGCGTCGGCCACAGTCTTCGCCCGGGTCATCGACGAATCAGCCTCGCGGCGAAGACGGTCGTAGTCGATCAGCGCCGCACGCACCTGCGCCTTGGTACTGCCGCGGTGCTGCTTGTAGAGGCCGTCCATCTCGGCCTGCAGATTCGACACCAGGGTGCGCACGGCACGTCCGCTGCGGGCCGTGAAGACGAGTTCCGCCAGATCCCCCGTGCCGTGAAAGACACTGTCGCCGCCTTCGCGCAGTCCCGCGTGCGACAGGCCGAACGCATCCCGCCATCGCTTATGCGCGCCGGGGCCGCCCTGCCCCCACACGGGTTCGAACGGATGGCCGTCGGAGCTGCTGACCAGGCCGGTGTTACGGCGACGGATCTCCACCTCGCTGCCGTCGGGCAACTCGAGACGGGCGGTGAGGCTGAGTGTGCCCACGGCGAAGGTAAAGTCCTGATGCCCCCGTCGATAACCCCACAGCAGGTCGGACAGAGCCTCCAACGTTGTTGACTTACCCGCCTCATTGGCGCCGACGACCAGGGTGAGTGCCGGCCCGAACTCCAGGTCGCGCCCCTCGAACGCGCCGTAACGGTCCAGGCTGAATGATCGGATCCGCATCAGTCCTCATCACCGACGAGCCGCGCGACCAGACCGACGCCCGCCCGGCGCGCGAGGTCGACCAGAGCGCCCGGGTCTCTCAGGTCGAGCAGATCCGCGGCCCGCAGGGGCCGCCCGACCTCGCGTTCCAGCGGCCCGATGAGCGCGGCGAGCAGGTCGGCGTTCGTGGCCAGGTCGTCGGCTGCCGCGTGGATGGCGGCCATCAGCTCCGGGTCGACGGACGCAGGCTGCTCCGGGCTCACCGTGCGAACCAGGATCTTCTCGATGGACACGTCCAGGCCGGCGGTGACCGTCGCGAGCTCCTCGCGCAGGCGTTCGTTGTCGGTGAGGCCGGCGGCGGCCCGTGAGGTGCCCACCAGGACGAGCCGGGCGACGACCGGTCGGGTTCCCGCTTCACGGCGCGTCGCCCGGAGTTCCCCGGTGACGCGGGTGAGGACGTCTTCCAGCGTGCGGCATGGCGTGGCGTCGATGGTCAGTGTGGCCCAGCGGGCGACGTCGCACGGCTCATGGCTGATCATCGCTGCCCGGCCGGGTTCCACCTCGACGACGAGCGCGCCTTTCGGACCGCTCTCCCGAGGATGGCGACCTTGAAGGTTGCCACTGAACGCGGCCACATGCTCGCCATCACGGACGATCCGATGGGCGTGGACATGGCCGAGGGCGAAGTAGTCGTAGCCCGTTCGCCCGAGGTCATCGGCGGTGCACGGCGCATAGGCCGCGTGATCCTCGGCCCCCTCGACCGCGGTGTGCAGGAGCCCGACGTTGACCATTCCGGGAATCGCGTTCGGGTAGGCCCGGGCCAGGTTGGTGTACACGTCGCGGGTGGGATAGCTCTGGCCGTGCACGGCCAGGCCGATCTCCTCGACGGTGCCCGTCCCGGCCTGATCGGAGGCGAAGACGGTGACGTTCGGCGGCAGGATCAGGGCCCGTGTGATCTCACTCTCCGCGTCATGGTTGCCCGCGATCATAAAGACCGGGATCTTCTCGTCGTGGAGTCGCGCCATTTGCTCCACGAAGAACCGTCCGGTCGCGTAGTCCCGCCAGTTGCCGTCGTAGATGTCGCCGGCGAGTAGCAACGCGTCTGCCCGCCGGTCGACCGTCAGGTCGGTGAGGTTCTCCAGCGCCCGACGCGTGGCCTGGCGAAGCAGATGTGCCAGGTCGCTGTCGCCGAGCCGGGTCAGCCCCCGCAGCGGGCTGTCCAGATGGACATCGGCGGCATGGACAAGACGCATGTTCCTCCCGAGGATCAGCGACACCCTCCCCGCAGGTCACCGACGACGGGAACGGTCCTCCCCGCCAGCCGGTCAACCAGGCAGACCGTAATACCGTGACTATGGTGTAAACAATCCATTTGGCCAATTCTCGCATAGAGAAGTTTGAATCATGTTGGTACGTTGGGTATTAAGTGTTGCTCGTTCGTCGCTGAGGGATGCGGTGGCATGCCCGGGTCCGTCGCGCCCGCAAGACCCCCAAGGCGCCTCGGACCAGGCACGAAAGCGCGCCGCCCGTGCACGGGCTGTCGTGGCACAGTGTCCCGCGCGACTCATTGTGGGCTCGTTGTGCGGCCCGAAGATGCGGTCCGCAGTGAACGACGGAAGCGGGTCATCGCCGTCGGGTGATGGTGAGCGAGTTCGGACTCCTGTTCGCGGACTTCTGTCCGGTTTCACCTTCACGAATCA
Organism: Candidatus Protofrankia californiensis; assembly: GCF_900634765.1. Classification (NCBI taxonomy): domain Bacteria; kingdom Bacillati; phylum Actinomycetota; class Actinomycetes; order Frankiales; family Frankiaceae; genus Protofrankia; species Candidatus Protofrankia californiensis. The sequence goes on from NZ_CAAAFT010000197.1 coordinate 6,960, forward strand.
GGGACCGGGAACGGTTCGTTCGGCAACATTCGGGGTGATGATTGACTGGATGACCGACGCGGGAGTTGATTCCGGCGGCCTGAGCGACTATGTGCCGGGTCTTGTCGTGCCGACACCGCTTCTTGAAGGCCGGAGCGTAACGAAGGCATACCGGGCCTGCGCATCCCAGCCGGCGCCGGCGGGACGGGAAGACAGGCGGTGGTCAATACGCTGGCAGGGATTACCTGGCGATGAGCCTTTCCGCGTAACGTTTCGTCGCGATGGGTAACCGGATGATAAGATCACAAGATTTGTGATTTTTGGGCTCGCCCGGGTGCAGGTCGTCACCTGTCGCGCTGCCAGCCCGGCAGGCAGGCCACGTCCAGGCCATCTGCCGCGAGTGCGCCGAGCTCGCCGGCTCGTCTGCTCGCCGGCTCGTCGGCTCGTCGGCTCGTCGGCTCGTCTGCTCGTCGGCTCGTCGACGACTATCAGCACACGCCCATGCCCGTGATCAAGGCGGCGGAGGCGATCAAGACATATCTTGATACCCAGACGAAGCAGACGTGAAGCGGAGTATCGGTGACTGATTCGACCATCATCTACACGCACACTGACGAGGCCCCGGCCCTGGCGACGTACTCGTTCCTGCCGGTGGTTCAGGCGTACGCCCGGGCGGCCGGTGTCAGTGTCGAAAGCCGTGACATCTCCCTGGCAGGGCGGATCATCGCCAGCTTCCCCGAGCGTCTCCAGGAGGTCCAGCGCGTCGACGACGCGCTCGCCGAGCTCGGTGAGCTGGCCAGGACGCCCGGAGCGAACATCATCAAGCTGCCGAACATCTCGGCTTCGATTCCGCAGCTGAGGGCGGCGATCGCCGAGCTGCGGCAGCAGGGCTACGCGCTGCCGGACTACCCGGATGACCCGAGGAGCGACGAGGAGCGGGAGATCCGCGCCCGTTACGACAAGATCAAGGGTAGCGCCGTCAACCCGGTGCTGCGCGAGGGCAACTCCGACCGCCGCGCCCCCGCATCGGTGAAGAACTACGCCAGGACCCACCCGCACCGGATGGGCGCGTGGAGCTCCGACTCGAAGACGAACGTCGCCACCATGGACGCCGACGACTTCCGCTCCACCGAGAAGTCGGCGATCATCGCTACGGACGGCTCGCTGCGCATCGAGCTGGCCGGTGACGACGGCAGCACCACCGTCCTGCGTGCGTCCGTGCCGGTGCTGGCCGGCGAGGTCGTGGACGCCTCCGTCCTGCGCGTGGCCGCGCTGCGTGAGTTCTTTGCGGCGCAGGTCGCCCGGGCCAAGGCCGAGGGCGTGCTGTTCTCGGTGCACCTGAAGGCCACGATGATGAAGGTCTCCGACCCGGTCATCTTCGGCCACGTGGTGCGGGCCTTCTTCCCGAAGACGTTCGCCGCCTACGGTGAGACGCTCGCCGCGGCGGGCCTGACCCCCAACGACGGGCTCGGTGGCATCCTCAAGGGCCTGGAACCGCTGCCCGAAGGCGCGGCGATCAAGGCCTCCTTCGAGGCTGAGCTGGCCGACGGCCCCGCCCTGGCGATGGTCGACTCCGACCGTGGCATCACCAACCTGCACGTGCCCAGCGACGTCATCGTCGACGCCTCCATGCCGGCCATGATCCGCACCTCCGGTCACATGTGGGGCCCGGACGGCCAGGAGGCGGACACCCTCGCGGTCCTCCCCGACAGCAGCTACGCCGGCATCTACCAGGTTGTCATCGACGACTGCCGGGCGCACGGCGCCTTCGACCCCGCGACGATGGGCTCGGTGGCCAACGTCGGCCTGATGGCGCAGGCGGCCGAGGAGTACGGCAGCCACGACAAGACCTTCGAGATCCCCACCGCGGGTACGGTGCGGCTCGTCGACGAGGCCGGCACCGTGGTCCTGGAGC
>NZ_CAAAFT010000197.1:8878-9590 GCF_900634765.1 Candidatus Protofrankia californiensis
CCGCGGGTACGGTGCGGCTCGTCGACGAGGCCGGCACCGTGGTCCTGGAGCAGGCGGCCGCCGCCGGCGACATCTTCCGCGCATGCCAGGCCAAGGACGCGCCGATCAGGGACTGGGTGAAGCTCGCCGTCACCCGCGCCCGGGCCACCGGCGACCCGGCGGTGTTCTGGCTTGACGAGAACCGCGCTCACGACGCGAAGCTGATCGAGAAGCTCAAGGCGTACCTGCCCGAGCACGACACCCAGGGACTGCGGATCGAGATCCTGGCGCCGGTCGACGCGATCGCGTTCTCCCTGGAGCGGATCCGCCGCGGCGAGAACACGATCTCGGTCACCGGCAACGTGCTGCGCGACTACCTGACCGACCTGTTCCCGATCCTCGAGCTCGGCACCAGCGCCAAGATGCTCTCGGTCGTCCCGCTGATGAACGGCGGCGGCCTGTTCGAGACCGGCGCCGGCGGCTCCGCGCCCAAGCACGTCCAGCAGCTGCTCAAGGAGAACTACCTGCGCTGGGACAGCCTGGGCGAGTTCCTCGCGCTGGCGGTCAGCTTCGAGCACCTCGCGCAGACGACGGGCAACGCACGCGCCCAGGTGCTCGCCGACACCCTCGACCGCGCGACCGCCACCTTCCTCAACGAGGACAAGTCGCCCAGCCGCCGCCTGGGCGGCATCGACAACCGCGGCAGCCACTTCTATCTGGCGCTCTACTGGGC
>NZ_CAAAFT010000197.1:10158-11644 GCF_900634765.1 Candidatus Protofrankia californiensis
CCTCGGCTGACGGGATCAACGCACGAGTTCCACGTTTCACGCAACGAGGGGAAGGGCTCCGGGCCCGGTTCACCGCCTGGCGGGGCAACCGTCCTGGCGGTGGTCCGGGGTCCTTCCCTTTGTGCCTTTACCCCGCCTGCGCAGCCTGTGTGACGTCGTCTGCGGTCATGCGTTTGTAGCCGAGTCGCGACAGGTGCGCGGACGCCGTGTCGAGGATGCGCTCGCCGCGCTTGTGACGGCCCTCTTTTGTCCGCATGCGGTTCACCGCAGCTCGCCTTTCGGGGCGGTTGGCGAGCCAGGCAGGCGCGGAGCGGCTTGCAGCAGCGCGTTCGTATAGGGGTGCTGCGGGTCCTCGAACGCCGCCTTGGTGAGCCCTTCTTCCACGATCTCACCGTCCTTCATGATCAATAGACGGTCGCTGGTCTGCTCCACGACGGTAAGGTCGTGGGTGATGAACAGCAGGGCGATGCCCAGGCGCTGCTGCAGCTCGGACAGCAGGCCCAGCACCTGGGCCTGCACTGACACGTCCAACGCGGAGACCGGCTCGTCGCAGATCAGTACCTCGGGCTGTGGGGCGAGTGCCCTCGCGATCGCCACCCGTTGCCGCTGCCCGCCCGAGAGCTGGTGCGGACGGCGGCGGGCGAGATGCGCGTCGAGCCCGACCGTGGCCAGCAGGTCGGTGACCCGGGCCCGGCGGCGGGCGCCGCGCTGGCCGGGCAGCGCCTCGGCGATGATGCGCCCGACGGTGTGGCGGGGGTCGAACGCCGCCTGCGGATCCTGCTGGATCAGCTGGATGTGCCGCCGCTGCGCCCGCCTGGCGCGTTCCGGCGTGCCCGACCAGGGCTGCCCCCGCAGGAGGATCCGCCCCTCGTCAGGCTCGGTCAGGCCCATCACCATCCGCGCCAGCGTGCTCTTGCCGGAGCCGGACTCGCCGACCAGGCCCACCGTCTCGCCCGCCCGCAGGGTCAGCGACACCCCGGCCACGGCACGGCGTTCGCCGAAGTCCTTGGTCACCCCGTCGACGTCGAGCAGGGTCTGCCCGCCGGTGTAGGGCGGGCGCTGCGCGCGCCGGCCGCGGGCGATGTCGAGCAGCGCCCTGGTGTAGGGGTGCTCGGGGCTGCCCACGATGCGCTCGGTGGGCCCGGTCTCGACGATGCGGCCGTCGAGCATCACCGCGATCCGGTCGGCCAGCTTCGCGACCACCGCCAGGTCGTGGCTGATCAGCAGCAGGCCCCGGCCCTGCTCCTTGATCTCTTCGAGCAGCCGCAGGATCTGGTGCTGCACGAGCACGTCCAGCGCCGTGGTCGGCTCGTCCGCGATGACCAGGTCGGGCCGCGTCGCCACGGCGGAGGCGATCAGGGCGCGCTGGCGCAGCCCGCCGGAGAGCTGGTGGGGGTACTGCTGGCTGCGCAGCTCCGGCTCCGGGACGCCGACCTCGGTGAGCACCTCCAGAACGCGCTGGTGCCGTTCGGCACGGGTGCTGTCC
>NZ_CAAAFT010000198.1:0-492 GCF_900634765.1 Candidatus Protofrankia californiensis
GGGTTCGCTCGCTCAGTGGCCACCGGCGCCGGACACAGCCCGACGGCCACGGCCAGCCGCCGGAAGGAGTCCCGGCGGTCCTCCGGGCTGTGGATGTTGGAGATGGCCATCACCTCGTCCGCCCCGCTCGCCTCGACGAGTTCGGCGAGCCGGCTGGCGACCCGGTCGACGCCGCCGACCACATCCCCGCGGAAGTCCAGCTTGTCGCGGGCGGCGAGCTGGGCGTCGGTGAGACGGCGGGCCAGCGCCCGCTCGACGGGCTCGAGCGGACGCGGGTCGCCGGTGAGGTAGTCGAGCACGGCGAGCCGTTCAGGCGAGGCCAGCGCCTCCCCGTGCTCGTCGTCATCCCCGACCCAGATCCGGGTGGCCAGGAGCGCCAGCGGCCGGTCGCCCTCCTCGGCCGGGGCGAACAACGCGCGATAGCGGCGCAGCGCGCGGGCGGCCACCTCCGGATCCTGGTTGACGCAGAGGAAGGCGTAACTGAGCCCGGAG
>NZ_CAAAFT010000198.1:763-2882 GCF_900634765.1 Candidatus Protofrankia californiensis
TGGAACCGAGCAGGAACACCGCCGGCAACGGCACGCCGGCCGGTGACGCGATGAGCTCCCGGTACGGGTCGTCCGGGTCCAGCGGCAGCCGGCCGCCGACGCCGAGCAGCTGCCGCAGATGCTCGCCGAACCTGTCGAGCGCGTCGGGGAAGCGCAGCAACGCGTCGCGGGTGGGATCGTCACCGGTGCCGGTGGAGCGGCCCAGGCCCAGGTCGATCCGGCCCGGGTGCAGCGCCTCGAGGGTCCGGAACTGCTCCGCGACGTGCAACGGCGTGTGGTTGGGCAGCATGATGCCGCCGGAGCCCACCCGCAGCCGGCTGGTGCGGTCCGCGATGTGACCGATGAGGATCTCCGGGGCGGCGAAGGCCATGTTGCGTACCCCGTGGTGCTCGGCCACCCAGAACCTGGTGTAGCCGATCTCCTCGGCCAGCCGGGCGAGCTCGACCGAGTGGCCGATGGTCTGCGCAGGGCTGGTCTGCGCGGAGACCGGGCCCTGGTCGACGATGGAGAGGGCGACCATCACAACGCCTTCGCCAGCGGCCGGCGGGTGGCGACGTCCGGGATCGGCAGCCCGTAGTGCTCGCGCAGCGTCCTTCCCCGGTACTCCGAGCGGAACAGGCCGCGGCGGCGCAGGACCGGCACGACGTGATCCACGAAGGCCGGCAGCCCATCGAAGGTGACGTCCGGCATGAGGGTGAACCCGTCCACGACGCCGGCGGTGAACCAGGTCTGGATCAGGTCGGCGACCTGCTCGGGGTCGCCCACGGCCACGACGTGGCCGCCACCGCCGCCACGCCGGATGATGTCCCGTACCGTCTGCCCCTCCAGGGCGCGGCGCGCGGCCGGGCGGGCATGGCCGTGGACGGCGTGCAGCCTGCCCCGCAGGGCGGGTGACACCGGCCGGTCCAGCTCCAGGTCGTCGGGGTTCAGCGCGAGCTGCGCGGCCAGCCCGCGCACCGCGCCGCGGGTGCCGGACAGCTCGTCGAGGGCCTGGCGTCGTTCGAGGGCCTCCCGCTCGGTGCCGCCGACCGAGGTGACCAGCCCGGGCAGGAAGCGCACCGCGTCCGCCGGGCGGCCGAAGGCCACCGCCCGGGACCGGACGACGTCCAGCTCGGCGCGGGCCGTGTCGATGTCGACCACGGCCGTGAACATCGCCTCGCCGGTGCGCGCGGTCAGCGTGCGCATGTCGTCGGAGACGCCCGCGTGGTACAGCACCGGGTAGCCCTGCTCGGACGGCGGGAGGCTCAGCGGCCCCCGCACGCTGAAGAACTCACCGTGGTGGTCGATCGGCCGGATCCTCGCCATGTCGGCGTAGAGCCCGGATGCCACGTCGGCGGCCAGCGCGTCCGGAGCCCAGCTGCGCCACAGGTCGAGCACGACCGCGACGAACTCCTCGGCCTTGGCGTAGCGGGCGCGGCTGCTCGGCTCGTCCGCGACGAAGTTGCCGGCCACGCGGGGGCCCGAGGTGGTCACCGCGTTCCAGCCGGCCCGGCCATGGCTGATCAGGTCCAGCGCCCGGAACCGGCGGGCGATGTTGAACGGCTCGTTGAACGTGGTCGAGGCGGTGCCGACCAGCCCGATCCGTTCGGTGACCACCGCCATCGCGGTCAGGATCAGCGTCGGTTCGAGGCCGTTGAGCTGCGGATAGTCGTCGATGTCGGCGTGCAGGCCCGGGACGTCCGCCAGGAAGATGGAGTCGAGCCGCCCACGCTCGGCCACCTGCGCCACCTCGAGGTAGCCCTCGATGCGGGAGAACGCCAGTGGGTCCGCGCCCGGCCATCGCCACGCCCCCGGATGGTGCCCGGCTGCCACCGGGTGAACGCTGAGGTGCAGTTCGCGTCCACCCAGATCTGACGACATTCGCTCCTCCGTTTCTCGCGGGACACGCCGCGGGTACCGCACGGATGCTGACATCCGGTTCTAAAGCGATCCTTGAGCCGGGCCGGCCGGTGGCCTAGCTCACCCAGACGTCCGGTAGCACCGGCAGGTTCCCGGCGCCCAGTTCGAAACCCTGCACCCGCTGCTGCACACCGTAGGTGCGCTTCGACACGAAGGTCGGCAGGACGTAGGCCTCGGTGAGGGCCTTGCGCTGCACCTTGCCGTACAGCGCGTTCTGGCC
>NZ_CAAAFT010000198.1:2907-3611 GCF_900634765.1 Candidatus Protofrankia californiensis
TCGACACGAAGGTCGGCAGGACGTAGGCCTCGGTGAGGGCCTTGCGCTGCACCTTGCCGTACAGCGCGTTCTGGCCCGCCACGTCGCGCGTGCGCAGCGCCTCGTCCAACCAGCCGTCGATCTCCGGGTCGTTGACCCTGGCGGCGTTCGCCCCGCCGACGCCCGGCAACTGGCTGGAGTAGAACAGCGTGCGCAGTATCGAGCCGTCGATCGCCGACGGCGCGCCAGACCCCAGGTGGTAGTCGCCCGAGGCAAACGTTTGTACGATCGACGGAGTGTCCAGCGGGCGCAGGACGACCTCGAAACCGACCTGCTTGACCGCGTCCTTCAACGCTGTGTGGTAGTTCCGCTGCTCCTCGGTAGTGAAGGAGGCGGCAAAGGCCAGCGTTACGCTCAGCCGTTGCCCGTCACGGGTCCGGTAGCCCTCGCTGTCGGTAGTGGTGAAGCCGGCCTTCTCCAGCGTGCTGATCGCACGGTTCTTGTCGTAGCCCCAGATCTGCTCCACCGACTTGTCGTAACCCGGGGTGGAGGAGGTCAGGACGGACCGGCCGCTGGTGTAGGTGCCCTGGAAGAGGCCCTGCGTGATCGCCTCGGTGTCGACGGCGGACTGGAACGCGATACGCACGTCCCGTTCGGTGAACGGGGCCTTGGCGGTGTTCAGCGAATAGGTGAACGGCGATCCGACGGTCTCACGGCTGACCAGC
>NZ_CAAAFT010000198.1:4316-11838 GCF_900634765.1 Candidatus Protofrankia californiensis
GAGCTGCCCCGAGGTCAGCGCGCCGACCCGGGCGGCGTCGTCGGCGAGGAACTGTATGACGTACTGGTCGAGGTAGGCCTCCCCAGGATGCGCCGCCGACGCCGGCGCCCAGCGGTAGCCCGGGCGGCGGGTGAACACGGCGTTCTGTCCCGGGGTGAGCGACGAGGACACGAACGGCCCGGTTCCCACCAGGAACTTGCCGCCCGAGGCGATGTCGGCGGGATTGGCGCGCAGCACGGCGGGCGAGTGGAAGCTCAGATACGTGCTGCTCAACGCGCCGAGCAGCGGCGAATAGGGTGACTTCAGGTGCACGACCACGGTGAAGTCGCCGGTGACCTCGGTCCGGTCGTAGGGGCCGAGCAGGGTCTTGGAGTTCCTGGACTTCGTCGCCGGATCCACGATGTGGTCGAAGTTGACCTTCACCGCCTGGGCGTTGAACGCGGTCCCGTCATGGAAGGTGACGTCGTCGCGCAGCACGAACGAGTACCGCAGGCCGTCGTCGGAGATCTCCCAGGATTTCGCCAGCCACGGTTCGAAGGTGCCGTCCGCCTTCTGGTACACCAGCGAGTCGTACACGGCGCGCAGCGTCAACGCGGACAGGGTGGAGACCGAGACGTGCAGGTCCCAGCTGTCGGGCTCGGCGGTGGTGGCGAAGGTGATGCTGCCGCCGCTCTTCGGCGTCCCGCCGCCATCGCCCGGCGAGGAGTCGTCCGCGCAGGCCACCAGGCTCGAGCCCAGGCCGAACGCGGCCAGTGAGCCCACCGACAGGGTGAGAAAATTCCTGCGAGAATACATGAGAACTCCGTTTCGTCGATAAAATATGTTGAGATATTTCCGAAGAATGCGTTCGCGGAGAGCGCTGTGCCTGGGAATGCTGTGCCTGGAAATGCCGTCGGACGGTCCGGGTGGTCCGGACGGTTTCGTGTGTACGGTCCGGCCGGTGCCGGGCGGAGTTCGACGCGGTGGGCGTGGGCCGCCGGCGCGGATTCCCGTGGTCCTCGGGAGGGGCGGGAACGAGCCTTAGCTCGGCCGCGCCCGGCCCGTGCCGCCGGCCGTCAGGAGTTCACCGGGCCGCGCGATGACCCGCTCCGTGCCGCCGGCATCCGCTCGATGTCGCCGACGACATCTCAATGTCGCCGACAACATCCGACCGGATGCCCGCGTCCGACCGCGCGGGTGGCGTCGGGACGGCTCCCGACGCGGGAGAGCGCGGCGGATCCGTGCCGGGTCACCGGTCATGCTCCCCGGTGGTGACCGGTGGTCACCGGCTGTGCGCCAAGACGCGGTTCCCGGGCGCTGTTCTCAGCCGTATGCCCATGCGGCCCCACCGACACAATCGCGCTCCCTCACGCTTCCACCAGCCAAGAGGCTCGGACGGAATGGATTGTGACAGTAGGGCTCTAAAGCGAACCTTGGATCGAAACATGATCATCAGGGGTGGTCCATCCGGAACTGTCCGTGACGACAGCGTCCAGCAACAGAGCCAGCATCCGGGTGCTGCCGTCCCGGCCGGCGGGCGAGCGTTCCCGCACCCAGGACGCGGCGCTGATGACGTCGAACAGATCCTCGGCGGTGAAGTCCGGCCGTACCCGCCCGGCGGCCTGCGCCGAGTGCAGCAGGCCGGCACCGCACCGGTACATGTCGGTGCACGAGCCGGACAGGGTGCCCTTGCCGTGCCGGCTGCGCGTCAGGAGCCCCATCAGCCCACGGAACGTGCTGCAGTACCGCACCGCCTGCGCCCCGTCCGGTCCCGCAGGGCGGACAGTGGCTTGTCGGTCACGGCTGCTTCGTCGGCGAACGTGATCAGAGCGGCGAGACCGTCCCTGGTCGCGGCCTCGATCAACGACTCCCGGGTGGGGAAATGCCTGTACAGGGTGCCGATGGCGACCCGCCCGGGCGGCGATCTCTTCCAGGGGCGCCGCGGAGCCCCTGGCCTAGAAGGCCTCGCGCGCCGTCCGCAGGATCGCGTCGTGGTTGCGCCGGGCGTCCGCCCGGCGTGCCCTGCCGGCGACAGCGGGCTGTTCCTTCATCGGAGACCTCCACCTTGACAAGTCGAGGATAGCTCATATTATCAGGGCCGAACTCCTAAGGTGAGCCATCCTCAAAATAATCCCCGTCTGCTCCAGGAGGCATCGTGAGCACCGAAACCGGTTCCAGCACGACCACGACGGGCGGCGGTCCGCCCAGGGCGTGGGGGCTCGTGCTCGCCGCGATCGTCGGTGCCGAGTACCTGCTGCAACTGGACGGCACGATCGTGAACGTGGCGCTGCCGCAGATCCAGGCCCGCTTCGACGCCAGCATCACCACCGGCGCCTGGATCCTCAACGGGTTCTATCTTGCCTTCGGCGCGCTGCTCCTCGTCACCGGACGGCTCGGCGACGTGTTCGGCTACCGCCGGGTGTTCCTCTTCGGCATCGGCCTGGTGGCCGTCGCCTCGCTGGTCGCCGGTCTCGCGCAGGACGTCGCGGTGCTGCTCGTCGGCCGGGTGCTGCAAGGAGCCGGGGCGGCGCTGGCCGGCCCCAGCGCGCTGGCGCTGCTGACCGTCCTGTCCGAGGGGGAGCGCAGACAGCGGGCGTTCGGCCTCTACTCCACCGTCACCGCGCTCGGCTCGGCCTCCGGCATGGTGTTCGGCGGGCTGCTGACCTCGGCCGGCAACTGGCGATGGAGCATCCTGGTGAACGTCCCGATAGCCGCGTTGATCTTTGTCGTCGCCCTGCGCGTACTCGGGACCCGAGACGCTGTCCGCAGCCAGCGTTCGCTGGGCATCCCCAGCGCGGCCCTGGCGACCGGGGCACTGACCGCCGGTGTGTACGGCCTGGTCCACGCGGCCGACACGGGCTGGCAGGACGCGGGGACGATCGCCCCGCTGGTGGCCGCCGTCGTGCTGTTCGCGCTCCTGCCGGTGGTGGACTCCCGCTCCCCCGAGCCGCTGCTGCCGGGCCGGATCTTCGCCCACCGGGACCGGCTCGGCGGCTTTCTCAACCTCACGCTGCTGGCCGCGGTGCTGGGCAGTTTCCTGTTCTTCCTGGCCCAGTACCTGCATGCCGTGCTCGATCTGAGCCCGGTGCGAACCGGCCTCGCGCTGCTGCCCTTCGCCATCTCGATCCTGCTCAGCGCCTCGATAATCACCAAGTGGGCCAGCTCGATCAGCCTCAAAGCCCGGGGTGTGGCGGGGCTCGCGGTGGTCGCGGTCGGCGTGGCCTGGCTCAGCCGGGTGGACGACGGTGCCGGCTACGCCTCCGCCGTGCTGCCACAGATTATCATCATCGGCCTCGGCGTCGGCCTGGCCATCGTCCCGTTCAACGTCGTCATCCTCTCCAGCGCCGACCCGCAGGACACCGGTGTCACCGCCGGGATCGTGCAGGTGGCCATCACCGTCGGCGGCCTGATCGGCATCGCCGTGTTCCTGCTGCCGTTCACCCAGGGCGCCGGCAGCGAGGTGGACCACTTCGCCCGGGTCTTCACCTGGCTCACCGCGCCGGCGGTCATCGGCATCCTGGTGTCACTGGGGGTTTGGTTCGGTCCCAGCCGGAGTAAGGCCCCGGCGACCGCCGACGCGGCCGGCTGAAACGAACGACCGGCCCGGCAGTGTGCGCGGTTTTTCGGACAGTGCGGCGGTCATGGTGTCCTCTTGTGCGGATCAGGTTTGGAAGAGTGCTTCCCTGAGGGCGGCCGGTACTGTTTCGGTGATCCGCTGACGTAGTCCCGGCCCAACGTCGCCGGCAAGGCCGTGCGTGGCGCCTGGAAAGTGATGCAGCTCAACCGGAACGCCGGCCTGGATCAGGCGGAAAGCGAACTGCAGGGCTTCATCGCGGACCGCGTCGAGCTCAGCGACCGCGATGAAGGTGGGCGGCAGGCCGGCGAGGTCATCCGCCCGGGCCGGAGCGGCGACCGCCGGCACGTTGCCCGCGACATCACGCAGATAGGCGTCCCAGCATTCCCGTGCCAGCCGTGAACTGAGGTACTCCGGCTCCCACTGCCTGCGCATCGATGCGGTGTCGGCCTGATCGTCCAGCGAAGGTGTGACCATGTGCAGCAGGCGGATCGCGGGGCCGCCGTGGTCACGTGCCGCGAGAGCCACCCCGGTGGCCAGCGTCCCGCCCGCGCTTACTCCGCTCAGCGCGATCCGAGCGGGATCAATGCCGAGTTCGGCCGATTCGGCGGCCATCCAGCGCAGGACGGCGAGGCAGTCGTCGAACGCGGCGGGGAACGGATGCTCGGGCGCAAGCCGGTAACCCACCGAAATCACGATCGCGTTCAGCTTGACGGCCAGCGGCGCGACCAGGAAATGCACCATGTCAATGCTGCCGATCACCCAGCCGCCGCCATGGATGTAGAGCACCGCCGGCAACGCGGACGTCCGGTTGCGGGGCGCATAGCGGCGGACCGGCACCCGCAGTCCCGACACCGGATCGTGTGCTTCCAGGTTTTGCATGTCCAGTGCCTCGGTGCCGGGAAGCGGGTCCGGTTCCGCCAGCGGCAGGCGGCTTAGCGCGCCTCTGTCAGCGAGCAACTCGGCTAGTGTGCTCTCCACCGGCTCGGCCGAGATGCGTGTCATCGGTTTTCCCTTCTGCTGGTGTCAGGACGGCTCAGCCGAGGCCGTACGGCCGCCCAGTCCACGGCCAGCGCTCTGGCAAGTCCCTCGATCCCGGCTTTCGACAGGTGTAGACACTCAGTCCGCGGCGCGTCGACGGCCGGCTCCAGGGGCAAGGCGGGGCATTTCCGAGCAGTGGTCATGCGGGTCCTCCGGTGTCGTCCGAAAACTGTGGTATCGAATCCTGCGGGATCCGGGAGATGGCGGCGCCCAACACCACCCGGTCGTCTGTTTCGACCGACAGCGCACGGGCCAGCGCACGCAGCCGTTCTTCCGCCGCGCGCCGGGACACCGCGGCGAACGGCGCGAAGGTCTCGGCACCGTGAAAAGCGCCGGGAAAGGAGTGCAGTTCCACACTCACCCCTGCGGCCAGCAACCGCAGAGCGTAGTGAATGCCTTCGTCCCGCAGCGGATCCAGTTCCATCGTGGTGAGATACGTCGGCGGCAGCCCGCGCAGCTCCTCGGCCCGAGCGGGTGCGGCGTAGGGCGGCACGTCGTCACCGCCAGGCCGCCGGGCCGGCCCCAGGTAGGCGGCCCACGCCGAAGCGGCGCCTGCCCGGTTGAACCCGGGAGTGTTCGTGTATGTCACCGCCGAGTGCGTGGCCAGCCGGTCATCCAGCATCGGCACGTCCAGCAGCTGGAACACCAGCGGAACCTCTGCTTTGTCCCGCACCAGCAACGCCGTTCCAGCCGCGAGCGCGCCGCCCGAGCTCGCGCCGCCGATAGCTATGCGCTCGGGGTCCAGGCCCAGTTCCCGGGCCGATCGGTAGACGTGGCGCAGCGCCGCGTAGCAGTCTTCCACCGGGCCGGGGTAGGGCGTTGCCGGCGCGAGCCGATATTCGACGTTGGCGACCGCGATGTCCAACCGGGACGCGACTTCGGCGCAGAACGGGTCCAGCGCGGCCGCGTCGCCCGCGGTGAACCCACCGCCGTGAATCCACACGAGCACCGGCACCGGGGCGGCCCTCGCGACGGGCCGCCACAGACGGACTGGCACCTGCGGCTCCCCCGGAGCCAACAGGTCCATGCTGTGCACCGGCGGCAGTTCTGCCGTAGCGACTTCGGCTGCGAGTGCGCGCTGAGCCTCGCCGCGGAGGAGGGCAAAGACGTGCTTTTCGTGGCTGAGCAAGGCACCGGCCACGTCGGCCAGCTCCGGGTCGATGGTGGGAAGACCGGGTTCCGAAGGCGATGCGGACATGATTCACTGCACCGCCACCGTGACAGCCGCGCCGGGATTCTGCCGGTTTGGTGACGGTTGGCCGGGTCGCGGCAATCGGGGGCTGCTCCACTGGCGCACCAGGGGGCGTTCGACCAGCCGGTAGAGCAGCCAGACCCGGCGGCCGTCCCACCGGGTGACCTGGTTGACCGGTCCCCGCGTACCGATCGCCTTGTAGGAGTCCGGCAGGCGGTACGGACAGCTTCGGCGTTCCGGGAACAGGGGCGCTTCGGCCAGATAGGTCGACAACGTGGCCTCCATGGTGATGTGATAATAGATCCTGCGGAAAGGCGTGTGGGAAGGACTCCGCAGACAGTTAAAGGTGCGGCGGCGAGGCAGGCAATGACGCCCGCGCCGGATCCGCCCTTCTCTTAACAACCGCTTTAGAACCACGTTGGCGTGTGGACGCGTGCGCGATCGGGCTTCAGCGTTGGGTAAGGACCGCGTCAGCCGCCGGCCCCGGAACTGGCAGGACTGACATTCCAGTGATGGGAGAAAGCATGCGCGCCCAGGGTGTCGTAGTCGGCGCCCGCTCGCCCGACCGGGCTGATGCCGGCCGGGGAGCTCGCGCTGTCCGGCGTTTCGCCCGTGGTTCTCGAACGACTTCCCGAACCCAGCCGGCAGCCCCGCGCGGTCACGTCCGGCGACGTAGTATACGGAGGGTGATTCCGCGTGATCCTCGGTCAAGTTATGCGGTCAGGGCTTCTGGTGTCCCGCTGATCTCGGGCGTGTCGTGGGACTTCTGTGCCGAGTTGGCTTTGGCGAGGATTTCCAGGCCGATGTAGAGGTGGGTTTCGATCCACTCGTCGTGCTGTTCCGCGAGAACGGCGTTGACGAGGCGTATAGTAACGCCGCAGTCGGGGAAGATATCGATCACGTCGGTGAGCCGGCGGATCTCTTTGTTCAACCGTTCGTTGGTTATCTGGAGCCGATCAGAAGATCAAGGATGTGACCTGCTGGTTTGTGTGGTGGGCAGGTTTTTGGACGGGCAGGCCGCAGAAGCCGTTGGGCAACGCCTGGGTGGCTCGGCCGGGCCGCTGTTTGGCCCAGGCGGCTTCGGCAGGCGGGCCGTCGAGGTCGAGGACGACCCGCCGGCCATGGATGTCGACCTTGTGGACGGCTTCCCAGCGGCGGCGGACGGTGGCGTCGTGCAGTCGCTCTGGCGACGTGGGACTGCTGGTCGGCGATCAGCCTGTGGAGCTCTTCGTCCCCGGGCGCGCAGCCGCCTCCCGGCCGGACTCCATAGGCTCATCAGGGATGCGGTCGAACCAGAGGAGGTTTCGCATGGGTGGCGGTACGCATGAGTGACCTGGCGGAGGCCACCGGACGACCGATGCGTTCCCACGCCCGGCGTAACCGGGAGCGGATCCTCGCCGTGGCCAGGGACGCCATGACCAGCCAGGACGACGAGATCTCCCTCAACGAGGTAGCCCGGCGCGCGGGTGTCGGCATCGGCACGTTGTTCCGGCACTTCGCCAGCCGGGAGGCGCTGCTGGAGGCCTTGGTGCACGACCGTACCGCCGCCCTCTGCGTGGAGGCGGACCGTCTGCTCGAAGCGGACGCTCCGGGCGCTGCCCTGGTCACCTGGCTGTCCGACCTGGTGGAGCACGTGGCGACCTACCGCGGTGTCGCCGCCGCGCTGCTCAGCGGGGCCCACGACGAGCAGTCCGCGCTGCATCGCTCCTGTCAGGGCGTGGACGACGCCGCCGCGG
>NZ_CAAAFT010000198.1:11863-13785 GCF_900634765.1 Candidatus Protofrankia californiensis
GCTCGCCCGGGCCCAGCAGGCCGGCGAGATCCGCGCGGACATCGGGATCGACGAAGTGATCTCCCTCGTCAGCGCGGTCGCCTGGGTCCGGGAACAGGCGCGGGAACGCGCCGGCCAGCTGGACACGCTGATGTCGGTCATCGCCGCCGGGCTCCGGTCATCCGGTGTCATAGCTTCCTGACCCACCCGGGTCTTGCAAAACGGAGCATCGCACCGGTACGGTGCCAACGTTAACACACCGGACTGGTGGGGGAGGACGCGGCGAATGAAGTGCGGCGTCACGGCCCGTTCCCACCGGGACGATACCGGTCATTCGGATGCTGCGCCGGAGCCGCAGGCGACGCATCTGTTCCGGCGTCGCCACGTCGACTTCGGCATGGTGGTGAGCGCATCCTGTCCGGCGGCGCGGCTCCCCTCGCCCTGAGTCGGTCTTCCGGCGTCGATGGATAATCCGGCCACTTTCACCATCGGACCACCGCGTCCCGGGTCCGTTCCACCGCACGGTGAACGGGCGCGGATTGTTGTCACCTGACCCGGATCTGGTGGTTCTTTCCGTCGTTCCGTGGAACAACACACGGGATTTCCGTCACGATGCCCGGCGATGGCGTCAGCCTGCCCGGAATCCGGTGTCGCCGCACAGCCGGTCCCGCGTTCCGTCATGCCCGCCTTCCGCACTCTCACGAATGGAACACGGTGCTTACCTCAAAATCCTTCCCCGGCCGGCCCTTCCGGAGAAAGGCCGTTCTCGTGGCCGTCGTACCCGCGGTGGCCGCGTTGGCCACGGCCTGCGGCGGTAGCGGCTCCGCGGAGGTCTGATCCCATGTTTCAGCTGCTGGGCCCGTTGCGGATAACTGAGAACGGCCGGGTGGCGTCGATCAACGCGCGGAAGGTGGCGACCCTTCTCGCGGTTTTCCTCATAAGGGCGAACGAGGTGGTGTCGACCGAACAGCTCGTCGCGGAGCTGTGGGGTTACTCGCCGCCGCGCCGGGCCGTCGCCGGACTGCACGTCTATGTCTCGCAGCTGCGCAAGTTTCTCGCCGCCAATGGTAGGGACTGCGCCGATCTGGTGACCCGTTCGCCGGGCTATCTCATGCGGATCGGCCCGGACGAACTGGATCTGCCGGAGTTTCTGCGTCTGTTCGATGAGGGGCGCGGGGCATTCCGGGCGGGTGACTACGAGGTGGCTTCCACGGCGTTGACCCATGGCCTGGACCTGTGGCGCGGCCGGATACTGGAGGACCAGCGCGGCGGCGAGATCGTCGACGGCTTTGTCGCCTGGCTCGACGAACTGCGGCTGGAGTGCTGCGAGAAGCTGGTCGAATGCGACTTCCGGCTCGGTCGGCACCGCGAGCTGGTAGGGTTCCTGCGGAATCTGGTCGCCGAGTATCCGCTGCACGAGGTGTTCTACCGCCAGCTCATGCTGGCCCTGCACCGAAGCGGCCGGCGGGCCGCCGCACTGCAGGTCTACCAGCACGCACGGCACACCATCGTCGCCGAACTGGGGCTGGAGCCGGGCCGTGCCGTGCGCGAGCTGCACCAGGCCATCCTGGTGGACGACTGAGGTGGGACCACGCCGGTGCTGACCAAACGCTCTACGATTCCCCGCCCGGCTGTGGTGCGCTGTGTCCCGCGGCGAACAGGTTATGTGATCGGCGTGTCAGCCGCTTCGCTTTTCCGTGTTGCCGGTTCCGGGGGTGCTGAAGACCTCGCTGGCGGGCCGGGAACCGAAGTGCCCGTCGAGGATCTCGAAGGAGTCGAGAGTGACCAGGGCCGGATGGCTGACCGCGCAGGCGTGCGCGAGCCGCAGCAGTTCGTGCCGCAGCCCACTGACGTAGTTGGCGACCCGGGCCGCCTTGTCACCGGGGTCGAGCCCGCGCGCCAGCCAGCGGGACTGGGTGGCCACCCCGGTGGGGCAACGGCCG
>NZ_CAAAFT010000198.1:14126-16173 GCF_900634765.1 Candidatus Protofrankia californiensis
CGACCCGGGCCGCCTTGTCACCGGGGTCGAGCCCGCGCGCCAGCCAGCGGGACTGGGTGGCCACCCCGGTGGGGCAACGGCCGGTGTGGCAGCGCTGCGCCTGGATACAGCCCAGGGCCAGCATCGTCTCCCGACCGACATTGATCAGATCACAGCCCATGGCCATGGCCAGCAGCGCGGTTTCGGGGAAGCCGAGTTTGGCCGAGCCGACGAAGACGATCTGCTCGTCGAGCCCGGCGTCGGTGAAGATTCTGTGGACCCGGCTGAAGCCGAGTTTGAACGGGAGCGCGACATGGTCGCTGAAGGCGAGCGGTGCCGCGCCGGTGCCGCCCTCGCCCCCGTCGATGGTGACGAAGTCGACCCCACGGCCGGTGACCACCATCTGGTCGGCCAGTTCCTCCCAGAAGCCCAGCTCGCCCACGGCCGATTTGATCCCGACCGGTAACCCGGTCGCCGCGGCGATCTCCTCGACGGTGTCGAGCATGCTGTCCACGTCACTGAACGCCGAATGGGTGGAAGGACTGATGCAGGTCTCCCCGGCCCGTACCCCCCGTATGCGGGCGATCTCGGGAGTGACCTTCGCCGCGGGCAGGACACCGCCGATACCGGGTTTCGCCCCCTGGCTGAGTTTGATCTCCAGTGCGCGGATCGGATGCCGTTCGACGAGTTCCACGAGGCGCTCGAGACTGAACCGGCCATCGGGGGTACGACAGCCGAAGTAACCCGTGCCGATCTGGAAGACCAGGTCACCGCCGTGCAGATGGTGTTCGGACACTCCTCCTTCGCCGGTGTTGTGCAGACATCCGGCGGTGGCGGACCCCTCGTTGAGGGCGACGATCGCCGATGCGCTCAGCGCGCCGAAGCTCATGCCCGACACGTTCACGACCGACGGCGGCCGGAACGCGCGCGTCCGGCCGCGCGCCGCGCCGAGTACCTTGCGGCATTCCAGCCGGTCGTCGTCGGGTGCAGGTGCCGGCAGCGGGAAAACCGCTGGTTTGATGATGAGATAGTTCGCCGACTGTTCCAGGTCGTTGTCCGTGCCGAAGCCGAAGCTGGCGTTCATCTGCTTTGCCGTCGCGTACACCCAGCGGCGCTGGTCGCGGCTGAACGGCCGCTCCTCGTCATTGCTGGTCACGATGTACTGGCGCAGCTCCGGGCCGACGTCCTCCAGCAGGAAGCGCAGGTGCCCGACGACCGGGAAGGTTCGCAGGATCGAGTGCTGGCGCTGTATCAGGTCGTAGAGCGCCACCGCGCACACCGACAGGACGATTCCCAGCGCTGTCCATCCGACCACCGTCACGCACCCTATTGAACCCGCAGCCGTGCCTGTCCTGGCCGCGGGCCGACGAGTTTCTGTCAGCATCGTCGAAAGGGGCGGCGTCACCTCCGCCCTGCACAGCTGCTCCTGATCATGGACAGGGACTCGCCATGAAGTTCATGCTCCTCAGCGACGTCGAGCGGCAGGACAAGCCGCCGGCCGAGCACCTTCGACCGCTCGTCGACAACGCGGTGCTCGCGGAGCAGCTCGGGTTCGACGGCTACGGCATCGGGGAGCGTCACGACCGTCCGGCCATCTCGTCCGTGTCGGCGGTCATCCTCAGCAACATCGCGGCGCCTACCTCGACCATCCGGCTGTTCACGACGGTCACCACTTTGACGTCGTACCGTCCGGTGCCGTCGTCTCGAGACCATGGCGCGGGGCCCGCGGCCGCTGGCAGACCGCGCCGCCGGGGCGGGAGGATCTGGCGGTCCAGCGCTACCGGGGCTGGCTCGCCACACTCAGGCGCGACAAGCACGGTCTTCTGCTCAACCCGTCGTCGTATGTGGACGGTGAGATCTTCGACGTCAAACTGCCCCGTTCAACCAGGGGCGGTTGGCCATCCGGCCGCGCCGCTGGGCCCCCAGAGCCGGTGCGGGCCATAGGCGGGCGGCCGCGCTCAAGCCGCTCCACAGCGCGCCGACCGTGGACGCCCTGGGCACCCCCACCCTCGCGTGATCGAAGGAGACGCGGTGGGCGGCAGCCCGCCCACGTCACGGCCGGTTCCGA
>NZ_CAAAFT010000198.1:16198-16739 GCF_900634765.1 Candidatus Protofrankia californiensis
CGTGATCGAAGGAGACGCGGTGGGCGGCAGCCCGCCCACGTCACGGCCGGTTCCGATCTGCCGGGCCGATTCGGTTCCTCCCCGGACGGGACCGGCCGTAGTCTTCTGCAGACGCGTGGTCGGCGACGACCTGCTCGGGCGATCCGTGCGGCGCGGGCCCGCTCTTCGTGGGCCGGGCGTGTCGGACGTTGTCGGACCTGTCCGGTAGAAACGTCCTGTCCGTGACGGGTGAACGCGCGTGGGGAGACACGGTGGTCGGGCACGACGAAAAGGTGAAGGCGCGGTCGCTGCACCTTTTGGATTACTTGGCCGCGCTCGCGCTGGAGTTGTCCGCGAAACCGAAACGGCGGCTGGCGGAATACGACTCGCCGCTGATCCGACCGCATGATATCCCGACGCATACGGCGGTGGTCCTGGGTACGAGCGCGCTCCGGTCGGCTTGGCTGCGGGTAAGAAAGGTGGCGGAGCCGCCACCGCCGGCGTTACCGGCTCGTCTGGCGAACTACCTGGTGGATGTCACGGTCGACCTGCCCGACCCGCC
>NZ_CAAAFT010000198.1:17146-19421 GCF_900634765.1 Candidatus Protofrankia californiensis
TGCGGGCCGAGCTTTCCACCTGGATCGCGGGGCAGTGGGAGCCGTGGGCGAATACGGCCCGTCCCGCGCGCTCCGCCCGGCTGCTCTATCAAAGGCTGTACGACCTGCGGCTTCGGCTTGCGCGGGACAATGCCACGCATGAACTGGTGTGGGGGCATGGCATTTTGTCCTGGGCTCCCGACGGGCAACCGATTGATCATCCTCTGCTCATCACCCGCCTGACGATTGAGATGGATCCCGACAGCGGAGAGCTGAGCGTGGTACCGGACGGGTATCCCGGCATCGAGACCGACCCGTTGCACGGGTTGGGGATCGCCGCGCTCGACGAGCTGACCGCACTGCGCGATGCCGTCCGCGCGAGCCCGCCGGACCCGTGGGGCGAGGACGGGCTGACCGAGGTGTATCAGCAGGTCGTCGCCCCTCTGGGCCTCGACGCCCGGGTTCTGTCCGGCCCGCGGAGCCCGTTCGACGATCACGTCCCGCCGCCGGCGGCCGCGCCCGTGCTGGTGGACACCTGGGTGGTGTTCGTCCGGCCTCGTCCCGCGCTCTACCAGCGGTTTTACGCGGAACTGCGGCAGGTTCTCACCGAGCGTGACGTGTTGCCGGAAGCGCTTGCCGCAGTCGTGGGTAACGACGGCGACAGCCGGGTCTCGGCCGGTGACCCGACCGCAACCGCGACACCCGATGACGGCGCCGGTCTGCTCGGGCAGCGGCTGCTGATGCCGCTGCCGACCAACGACGAGCAGGAACGCATCGCCATCCAGCTGGAACGGGCCCGCGGGGTGACGGTGCAGGGCCCGCCGGGCACAGGCAAGAGCCACACGATCGCGAATCTTGTGAGTCATCTCGTCGCCCACGGTCGGCGTGTGCTGGTCACGGCGCACAACGAGCAGGCCCTTGCCGTCCTTCGGGACAAGATCCCACCCGAGCTGCGCGACTTGTCGATCGCGGTGCTCGGCTCCACCTCCGCAGCCCTCGGCGAGCTCCGCGCCTCCGCACAAATGATCATGGATGCGGTGTCGAGTATCGACGAGCGGACCGAGCGCGCGACGGTCGCGGCGCTCGTCAAGGACCTCGACGCCGCTCGCGCCGAGCAACGTCGGCTGGAGCTGCGGCTCGTCGACCTGCTCGCGGGCGAGGCCGCGGAGTTTCCCCTCGCCGACGGGCCGGCAAAGGCCGCGCGGGTGGCCGACTGGATCGCCAGCCACGAAACCGACTGGGACCGCATACCGGACCGGCTCGCCGAGCACCAGCGTCCCCCGCTGTCGGTGGCCGAAGTCGACGAGCTGATCCGGCTCGCCGCCATCGCCACGGCGGACGCGACCGCGGCCCGTCACGATCTGCCGGCATGGCAGAGTCTGCCGTCGGCCGGCCAGCTCGCTGAGCAATATCGGCTGCTTGACGGGCTACGCGACGAGCTTGCCGAGCTGGAGGCCCAGGGCACCTCCTTCGCCGCCGTGGACACGTTGGGTGAAGATGCTCTTGCCGGTCTCGTCCGTGAGGTCCATGCGGCGGCGGCCCGTGTCTCGGCAGCCGAGGAGCCGTGGCTGGCAACCGTACGCGCGCAGGTCGCGCAGTCGGAGGCATTCGCGGGTTTCTGGGCGGAGCAGGCCGACCAGCTCGCCGCTGATACCCGGCTGATCGTGGAGTTGCGCCGGGCGACCTTCGGCAGGACGGTCGTTGTCGCGGAAGGCGATCCCCGCGTCCAGGAAGCGATGCTCGATGAGTTTGCCGACAGATTCGCCGCCGGCAAGGGCGTCCCTCGGGTGGGCGGCAGGGATCTGCGCGCCTTTCACGCCAATACCCGGCTCGACGGCCTCGAACTGCGCACGGCCGGCGACGTCGAGACGGTCCGGGCGAAGATCCGGGAGCGGACGACTGTCGCCGCCGCCGGACGCCGTTACCACGACCTGGTCGGCATGCTCGGAGCACCGCCGCTGTCGCCCGACTCTCCTGCGTTCGTACCGAGTCTGGAGAGCAACGTCGCCCGGTTGCGCGACGCGATTGCGTGGGAGGTCACCGACGGACCGGTGCTTCTGGGCCGGCTTCGCGCCGTCCTGCCCGGCATGCCCGCCCGGCCGACGGGCGCGCGGCTGACCGCCGCGGGCGCAATCCTGGAGGCGGCCGCGAAACGCGGGAGGGAACGCCAACTCACGGCGTGGTTCGACAATTGGCGTACATACCTCGGCAGCGGCGGTAAGCAGCCGAATCCGGGGCCCTTGTGGGGGATGCTGCGCGACATCCTCGACCGGCGTGACTTCCCCGCGTGGACGGC
>NZ_CAAAFT010000198.1:19502-20043 GCF_900634765.1 Candidatus Protofrankia californiensis
AGCGTACGACGAGATCGGACGCCTTACCGACCTGCGACCGGCTCTGGACCGCCGTGACGCACTCGCCGAACGGCTCGCCGCTGCCGCTCCCCGGTGGACCGCGAAGATCATCGACAGCGGCGGGAACGCGACCGTGTGCGGCTCGGCGTCGGACCTTCCCGAACTGTGGCGGTGGAGCCAGGCCCAGACCTGGCTGGACGCCCTGCTCGGACGCGGTGACGTTGCCGTACTCCAGCGCCAGGTCGCCGAGACGACGGCCGGTGTCCGTCGGCTCGTCCTCGATGTCGCCGTCCGGTCCGCCCGGCTCGGCATGAAGACCAACCTGCGCGAGGACCAGCGTCGCGCGCTGATGGGATGGCTGCAGGCGTTGGCGAGGATCGGCAAGGGAACCGGCAAGTTCGCCCGCAGGTGGGAGGCGGACGCGCGCGAGCAGATGCCCGACGCGATGGGCACCGTCCCCGTCTGGATCATGCCGATCCACCGCGTGCTGCAAAGTTTCGACCCACGCAGAACGGATCTCTTCGACGTCGTCATCGTGGAT
>NZ_CAAAFT010000198.1:20068-20609 GCF_900634765.1 Candidatus Protofrankia californiensis
GGCGTGCGACGAGATCGGACGCCTTACCGACCTGCGACCGGCTCTGGACCGCCGTGACGCACTCGCCGAACGGCTCGCCGCTGCCGCTCCCCAGTGGACCGCGAAGATCATCGACAGCGGCGGGAACGCGACCGTGTGCGGCTCGGCGTCGGACCTTCCCGAACTGTGGCGGTGGCGCCAGGCCCAGACCTGGCTGGACGCCCTGCTCGGACGCGGTGACGTTGCCGTACTCCAGCGCCAGGTCGCCGAGACGACGGCCGGTGTCCGCCGGCTCGTCCTCGACGTCGCCGTCCGGTCCGCCCGGCTCGGCATGAAGACCAACCTGCGCGAGGACCAGCGTCGTGCGCTGATGGGATGGCTGCAGGCGTTGGCGAGGATCGGCAAGGGAACCGGCAAGTTCGCCCGCAGGTGGGAGGCGGACGCGCGCGAGCAGATGCCCGACGCGATGGGCACCGTCCCCGTCTGGATCATGCCGATCCACCGCGTGCTGCAAAGTTTCGACCCACGCAGAACGGATCTCTTCGACGTCGTCATCGTGGAC
>NZ_CAAAFT010000198.1:20918-22389 GCF_900634765.1 Candidatus Protofrankia californiensis
GAATCCAGCCAGTGCGACGTGCTCTCCCTCGGGGTGCTGGCGCTGGGTCGCAAGGTTGTCGTCGTCGGGGACGACAAGCAGATCAGTCCGGCGGCGGTCGGCGTCGACCGGTCCCGGGTGTTCCAGCTGATCGAAACGCATCTCCCCGACCTCGAGCAGCGCTCCCTCCTCGATGTCGAGGCCAGCCTCTACGACACCGCCACCAGGGTGTTTCCCGATGTGGTGCTGCTACGCGAACACTTCCGCTGTGTGCCGGACATCATCGAGTTCTCGAACCGTTTCTACGCAGGCAGAATCCTCCCCCTGCGGGAGGACACCGACCTCGGGATCGGCCCCCCGGTCCGCCCCGTCCGCGTTCACGACGGGGTCCGCACCCGCGGACAGTACGGGGACGTCAACGAGCCCGAGGCGCTCGCCGTGGTCCAACAGATTCTCGACTGCCATAACAATCCGGCGTACGACGCAATGACCTTCGGTGTCGTCACTCTGCTCGGGAACGCGCAGGGCCGCCTGATCGAACAGAATCTGCTCGCCGCGCTCGGGAGCGACGAATACGAGGAACGGCGGATCCGGGTGGGTGACCCGTACAACTTCCAGGGCGACGAGCGGGACGTCATCTTCATCTCCGTCGTCGCCGACGACAACCGGTCCGCCGCCACGAAAAAGGCCGACCAGCAGCGGATCAACGTGGCGGCCAGCCGCGCCCGTAACCAGCTCTGGATCTTCCACAGCGTGGATCCGGGCGTGCTGCACGTCGACGACGTGCGCGGCCAGCTTCTTACCTATGCCTACGGCGTCAACGACCCCCGGACGCAGGCCGCCACCCTCGAGGAACAATGCGAGAGCGATTTCGAAAGGCGCGTCCTGCGGGACCTGTTGCGCCGAGGCTACCGGGTACGTCCCCAGTACCCGGTCGGTCACTTCCGCATCGATCTCGTTGTAGAAGGTGAACACGACCGGCTCGCCGTCGAATGCGACGGCGAGCAGTTCCACGGCCCACAACAATGGGACGCCGACCTTCGCCGCCAGCGGGTACTCGAGCGGATGAAATGGAAATTCTGGCGAGTCCGGGGATCGGCCTACTACCGGTACCCGGAGGCCGCCCTTGCCTCGCTGTGGGAGCGACTCGACGAACTCGGCATCCACCCCGCCGCGGCCGCCGCGGTTCCGTCACAGTCACCACCGACCATCCGCGTCGACCCCGTCGACGCACAGGATGCTGAACCCCCGCCGTCCGAGAAGGTCACGCGGTAGCACGGCTCGCCCCCGTCCGACGCCGAGCGCGCTCTCGTCCGCGTAGAACCGGAGCTGGTTCGGATCGGCTGCCACACGTTTTCCGAACTCTATACCGTGGAGCCGGCGGTACGGCGGAAAAGCTCGTAACGGATGGCAGCGTTGACCTGCATCGGACTCAGTTCAAAAAGGTCTGCAACCATCTCGGGAGGGTCACCGGCGCGGACCTGCTCCGCAA
>NZ_CAAAFT010000198.1:22414-27597 GCF_900634765.1 Candidatus Protofrankia californiensis
GCGTTGACCTGCATCGGACTCAGTTCAAAAAGGTCTGCGACCATTTCAGGGGGGTCGCCGGCGCGGACCTGCTCCGCAATGACCTCAGTGGGAACATTACGGACCACTGGTTCACCGAACCCCCGCAGCGGGTCGATCACGACGTCGTCTACATCGAGAATCGGCCGGATGAGACGCGCGACCCCGTCTTCGTCATCGGTGAACTCGGTCGAGCGGAAAAACGCTTCGGCGGGGGTGCTCAAATTTAGCATCCGCTGACCGGTCCGGACGACCACCAGACACAGCTCCCTGTCCAGCCCGACGTCCTCCTGGACTGCGAGGACGAGATCCTTACCGGCGACGAACGGCCGGGCGTGCGCCAGCGGATAGCGGGTGTCGAACCGCTCGCGCAACATCTCGATCGCCGGACGCAGCCGGATCAGCGGGACTCCCCGCGCACGGAAACCGGCGAGCAGGCGAGTCTCGACGAACTTGCCCCACGTCACTGTGTCGTCGCCGGTACTCGCCGGCCGGATGACGGGCGGGTAGGCAGTGTCACCCCGGCGGTAGCCGTCAACCCAGCGGCGGGTGGTCCCCGCGGGGAGCAGGAGGATGCGGTCAGCCTGCGACATCCCGTAGAAGGGCCGCTCCAACAGGTTGATCACGTCCATGGTGCCATCATCGCGCACAACAACATGACGAAACTGCCCGGCTACTATGGGTGGACGTGCGCGATGGTCATGGCGGCGATTCCAATGCGCTGTCAGTCGGCTGGGAAATACAGATCGGCACCCGCCACATCATTCATGGCGGCAGCCAGGGTCCGACGTCGTCTCACCTTTCGCGCCGTGTACTCCTCCAGGTCGGCCACTGCAATCCGGCGGTGGCGACTGCCGGGAAGAGTCCGGGCGGGAATGGTCCCGTCATCGAGAAGTTTCACCAGCAACGGGCGTGAAATCCCCAGGTAGGCTGCTGCCTGATTCGGCGTCAGCTCGCTCGTGGAGTCGGGAGAGATGATCCGCACACGATGCCCGGCGGCCTGCTCGTGAGCCGCGTGGAGCAGGGCGCGCAGCACGGCCACGGGCGCGTCGACTTCTACGCCACCCACGACAAGCACCACCGACCCGGAGTCTGATGACGCGATCGCCTGCTCCACGGCCGATGCGAGGTCCGACGATGCCCGCCGGGTGGGAGCATCGGGACTGGTCAGCTCAAGAACCGCCGGATGGGACGTCATGGCTCCCCCTGCTACCGGCGATCATCATAGCTTCTATCTGAAGCATCTGTAACTCTACCCGATCTCGATCCCGGTTCGGGGACCGATCCGGGTGAACTCGTCCAAGCGCATGGATTCGGCCTTCGTCCAGGATCCCGCTACAACTTACGGTCGATCTGGGAGTCGCTGCGACCGCGTCCAGTGAGGTGGAGGAGGCAGTGCGGGTGCTGGGCGAGGCGGCAGGCCCTGCCATGGCAACCGCTCCTCACGACTTGCCCGGCACCTCGGTGCCGCCCGGCGCGGTCCGTACCTCCGACCACCGTCCTTTACGCCCAGTTCCGCTGGTCTCTGCCGGCCAACCCGTGTGACGTACCCAAAAGTGTGAAACCGGGAAGCCGCCGCAGCCTTGATGATCCGGCATCGGGCGGTGCGGTTCGCCGGGTCGAAGAGGCGCGATGCGGCATCCGAAGGCGAACTGGTCAGCGTGACAGCCGGACCGTGCCCATGATGCATACCGCATCAGATCGTATCTTTCGATCATTAATCTTTTGATACTAATTAGCTGTAGCGAGCTAATATCGCCCAGCTCACGTATGCGCATGGTGACGGTGGTGACATTAGGTGACGGTGGTGGGGGCGGGATGCGTGAGGGCCGGTGGCAGACTGTCACGGCGTCGCTGTTCCAGCATGAACGCGAGGCGCTCCAACACGTCCAGAACCTGCTACCGGACGCCGAGCCGTACCGCGCCTGGTCGAACTTCACGTTCACCGCGACGACCGGGCACGTGCGCGAGGTCGACCTGTTCGTCGTCGCACGCGGCGGCCTGTACCTGATCGAAATCAAGAGCCTGACCGGGCGGCTCACCGCCTCCGGCTCGAACTGGATACTGTCGAACGCCCGCGAGCGGGTTTTCGACAACCCGTTGCACCTGGCCGACTCCAAGGCGAAACAGCTCCGGTCGTTGTTGACCATCGCGGCCGGTCGCCTCGGGATACGGCAGCGGATCCCGTACATCCAGGCTGCGGTGTTCCTCTCCGAACCCGGCCTGCGGGTCGAACTGCCCGAGAATCAGCTGCACCGGGTGTACGGCCCTGAGCGGGCCGGCTCCGGCGCGCCATCTTCCGGGGCCGGCTCGGACGCGGGCAGGGCTGGGGTCGGTGCCGGCAAGGCCGTGAGTGTGGTGCTGCCGTCGATCTGGTCCGGCCTGCTGGACGAGCCGATCCGGGACGAGCGGCAACGGGTCAGCCCCGAACTGTCGAAGGCGCTGACCAGGCTGATGCCTGCCGTCGGTATCGCCAAGAGCCGCCGCCACCTGCGCATCGGCAGCTGGCAGCTGGAGTTCCCGCCGTTCGAGACCGGCCCGACCTGGCAGGACCATCTCGCGCAGCACACCCAGTTTCCGTCGGAGCGCCGGCGGATCCGCATCTACCTCGTCGAACGGTCCGCCGGCCAGGCCGAGCGTGCTGGTATCGAGGCGGCCGCTCGCCGGGAGATGCTGGCGCTGCACGGCATCAACCATCCGGGCATCGTCCAGGTCGACGCGTTCGAACAGCACGAGGCCGGCCCGGCGTTGGTCTTCAGACACCGGCCCGACGCGTTACGGCTCGACCACTACATGGCCCGCTACGGTGCCCGGCTCGACGCCGGCACCCGAGTCGACATGATCCGCCAGCTCGCCGAGGCGATGGCCTACGCACACGGCCGGCACCTGCACCATCGTGCGTTATCCGCGCGCAGCATCCTCGTTCTGCCGGCTTCACACCGCCGTGTACGGCCGACGGCCGTAGCCGATGGTCCCGGTTCTGGCGCCGATTCCGCCGTCGGCGGGGCGGCGGGTGGCGGCCACGTCGGGCAGTCGGCCACTGCAGACGGCCACGACCAGGGCTGGCTGACCCCCAGGCTGCAGATCAGCGACTGGCAGGCGGCGAGCCGGGAAACCGGTTCGAGCGCCGGCACCGCGGTCGTGTCGTTGCGGGCCGGGGCGGCCAGCCAGGTCGTTCCCCATCTCGAGCGCTCCGCGGAGGGTTACCTCGCACCGGAGCTCACTGCACCGCTGCCCGACCCGGTCGCGCTCGACGTGTTCGGTCTCGGCGCCCTCGCCTACCTGATCCTCACCGGCAGCGCGCCGGCGGCCCGCCGTGGCGAGCTGCTGACCAGGCTGGCGGACGAGCGGGGCCTGCACCCGTCCACGGTCGTCGACTCGATCTCCGACCTCACCGACGACCTCGTTGCGCAGGCGACCCGACCGGTGCCGGCGGACCGGCCGGGGAGCGTCCGCGAGCTGCTTGAACTGCTGGAAATAGTCGAGGAGGAACTCACCGCACCCCGCACTGCGAGCACCCCGCCGCTGTCCGTCGCGGGTGAGGCTGAGCCGGAGCCGGATCCGCTGGAAGCTCGGCACGGGGATCTGGTCGGCGGCGAGTGGCGGATCGAGAAGCGGCTCGGCACCGGCTCGACGAGCCGCGCGTTCCTCGCGCTCAACGGGCGGACCGGACAGCACGAGGTGCTCAAGGTCGCGCTGTCCGCCGACCGGGCAACCCGGCTGGAGCATGAGGCGGAGGTGCTGCGCCGGCTCGGCGACTCGCGGGTGATCCGGCTGGCCCGTCAGGAGCCGCTGCTGATCGGTGAGCGGTCGGTGCTGGTCCTGGAGCACGCCGGCGAGCGGACCGTCGCCCGCAAGCTGCGCGACGAGGGTCGCCTCACCATCGACGAGCTGGAGACGTACAGCGACTACCTGTTCGGCGCGGTCGACTACCTGGAGGGTGAGGGGGTCGCGCACCGTGACCTGAAGCCGGACAACATTGTTATCCGGAAGCGGCAGAACCGCACCTATCAGCTGGTGCTGATCGACTTCTCGCTCGCCGGTATCTCGGTGCGGGAGATCGAGGCGGGCACCCCGCGCTATCTCGACCCGTTCCTCGGCACCGGCTCGCGGATGGTCTACGACGACCACGCCGAGCGGTACGCGCTCGCGGTCACCCTGCACGAGATGGCGTCCGGCGAGCTGCCGCTGTGGGGCGACGGCAGCACCGAGGCGCGGTTCACCGAGGGGCCGCCGACGCTGGCGACCGAGGCGTTCGACCCGGCGATCCGGGACGGCCTCGCCGCGTTCTTCCTGCGGGCGCTGGACCGGGACGTCACCGTCCGGTTCGGCTCGTTGAAGGAGATGCGTGACGCCTGGCAGGCGGTGTTCCGGGCGGCGGACACGGCGCCGCCGGTGGGCAGCCGCCACCCCGACTCCGGGGTCGGGGTGGCCGGTACGGGCGCCGGCACCAACAAGCAGGCCGCCGCTGGCGCTGGTGGCGGCGCGACGGCGACCGAGATCGGCGCTGACGACCCGGCCGACGGGGAGGCGGCCCAGCAGGCACGTGACCACGCGGCCTCCCAGGCGACGCTGGACACCCCGCTGGAGTCCGCCGGCCTCAGCCCGCGGGCGATCTCCATCGCGCACCGCCTGAACGTGACAACCGTCGCCGAGCTGCTCGCGCTCGGCTCCAAACAGATCATCAGTCTCCCCGGCACCGGGCAGAAGACCCGCCAGGAGCTGCAGGCCCGGATCCGGCAGTGGCGCCCGCTCACCGCCGCCGCGCCACAGGTCACCGCCACCGTGGTGGCCACGCCGGCCGTCGCCGTGCCGGACGGCACGCCCGACGCGGAGCTCGCCCGGATCGGCGTCGACGGGATCGTCGCCCGCCTCCTCCCGCGCCCGCAGGGTGCCCGCAACGCGACCGAGCTGACAGCGACCCGGCTGCTGCTCGGCCTGCCCGACGCCGCCGGGGAGCTCCCCGGGCTGCCTGCCTGGCCCCGCCAGCAGCTCGTCGCGGATCGGCTCGGTGTCAGCTCCGGCCGGATCGCCCAGGTGCTGTCGAAGCGGCGCCGCGCCTGGCATGGCGACACGGTGGTGCGCAGCGTGCACACCGAGCTGGTGGAGCTGCTTACCGAGGGCGGCCGGGTGATGGGCTTCGACGAGCTGGTCACCGGGGTGCT
>NZ_CAAAFT010000199.1:0-1462 GCF_900634765.1 Candidatus Protofrankia californiensis
GCGTCCGACAACCGCTCCACCAGCAGCAGGCCCACGCCTTCGGACCAGCCGGTGCCGTCGGCGGCGGCGGCAAAGGACTTGCAGCGCCCGTCGGGTGCCAGCCCGCGCTGCCGGCTGAACTCCACGAAGGTGTTCGGCGTCGACATCACCGTCACGCCGCCGGCCAGCGCCAGCGTGCACTCCCCCCGGCGCAGCGCCTGACAGGCCAGATGCAACGCCACCAGCGACGACGAACACGCCGTGTCCACCGTCATCGCCGGTCCCTGCAGCCCGAACGTGTAGGCCACCCGGCCCGACAGCACGCTTCCCGTGGTCCCGGTCAGCAGGTAGCCCTCCACGTCCTGCGACGGGCGGGCGGTGTTCGTGCCGTAGTCGTGGTACATCACGCCCGCGAACACCCCGGTGTCACTGCCGCGCAGGGCGGTCGGGTCCAGCCCGGCCCGCTCGAACGCCTCCCAGCTCGTCTCCAGGAGCAGCCGCTGCTGCGGATCCATCGCAACGGCCTCGCGTGGTGAGATGCCGAACAGCTCCGGATCGAACTCGTCGGCGTCGTGCAGGAAGCCTCCCTCGCGGGTGTAGCTCCTGCCCGGACGTCCTGGACGGGGGTCGTACAGCGCGTCGACGTCCCAGCCGCGGTTCGTCGGGAACGTCGAGATCGCGTCGGTGCCGGTGGACACCAGCCCCCACAGGTCCTCCGGGGAGGTGACCCCGCCCGGATACCGGCAGGCCATCCCGATGATCGCTATCGGTTCCGCCTCGGCGAAGGGGGTGGTCACGGCCGTGGCAGCCGCGGTGCCGGCGGCCGCGGCGGACTCGGCCTCGCCGCTCCGGCGCACCTGCGTGAGCAGGTAGTCCACCAGCTCCGCCGGTGTCGGGTAGTCGAACAGCAAGGTGGCGGGCATCCTCAGCCCCGTTGCCGTGCCCAGCCGGTTGCGCAGCTCCACCGAGGTCAGCGAGTCGAACCCGAGCGCCCGGAACGCCACGTCGTCGCGCACCACCGCCGCCTCGGTGTGTCCGAGCACGGCGGCCGTCTCGGCGCGCACCAGCTCGCGCAGCACCCGCTCCTGGTCGACCGGGCCGAGCGCGGCCAGCCCGCCCTCGGCGCCCGGCGCGTTCCCGCCGGCGGGCAGGTTCCCTCCGGTGTGCGGCCCGCGCCTGCCGGCGGCAGGCACCAGGGTGCGCATCACTTCCGGCACATTGCCGGAGGCGTCCTGCTCACGCAGCGCCACCGGATCCGTCCGCAACGCGACCAGCAGGGCGTCGTCGCGGGTGAGGGCGTCGTCGAACAGGGCGAGGCCGGCACGCTCGGACAGGGCCGCGACACCGACGCGGGCCATCCGCCGCACGTCGACGGGCCGCAGGCCGCCGGCCAGGCCGCTGGGCTGGTCCCACAGCCCCCACGCCAGCGACGTCGCGGCAAGCCCCGCCTGCGCGCGGTGGCACGCCAGGGCGTCCAGGAAGG
>NZ_CAAAFT010000199.1:1487-6352 GCF_900634765.1 Candidatus Protofrankia californiensis
GTCGACAACACCGGCCGCGTGCACCACCGCGCGCAGGGGGTGGTCGGCGGAAATGCTATCCAGCAGCGCGGCGGCCCCGGCACGGTCGGCGACGTCACAGGCCGCGACCTGTACGTCCGCGCCCAGCGCGGTCAGCTCGGCGACCAGGTCGCCGGCGCCCGCGGCCGCAAGGCCCTGCCGGCTGGTCAACAACAGCCGCCGCACACCGTGCTGGGCGACCAGATGCCGGGCGACCAGCCGGCCCAGCCCGCCGAACGCACCGGTCAGCAGCACCGTGCCGGTGCCGTCGAACCGGCGGGGCCGCTCGCGCGCGGCCGGGGCGGTCCGCACGAGCGCGGGAACACGCACCGTGGCGTCCCGCACTGCCAGCTGGACGCGGTCGGCGGCGAGCGCCGCGACGAGCGCACGGTAGGACGGCTCGCGCTCGTCACAGTCGGCCAGCACGAAACGGCCGGGGTGTTCCGACTGCGCGGAGCGCAGCAGTCCCCAGACCGCGGCACCGGGCAGATCGGTGATCGCAGCCGCGCCGGCATCGACCGCGCCCCGGGTCAGCACCACCAGCCGGGATGCGGCCAGCGACTGGTCGGACAGCCACGACTGCGCCAGCTCCAGCGCACGCGTCACCGCAAGGTGGACGTCAGCGGGCCGGAGCGGGTCATCCGCCGGGGGCTCGTGTGAGGGCGCATGGGTGGCGGGCCCGACGGGTGCGAGCACTACGTCCGGCGCCACCGCACCCGCCTCGACGGCAGCGCTCAGCGCGTGCAGGTCGGGGTAGCCGTCCACCGGAATTCCCGTGGCGTTGATCGCTGCGGCCAGTGCGCCGGTGGCCGGCCCCAGCACCGCCCAGCGGCCCGCCGGCGCGCTGCCGGCCGGGTCGAACTCGACCCAGTCGACCTGGAACACAGCGTCACGGCCGGTGGTACGGGCGCCATTGAGCTGCTGCGGACCCATCCGCCGGAACGCGACCTCCCGGATCGAGGCCACCGGCGTGCCGGTGTCGTCGGCGATCGTCACCGACACCGAATCCGGGCCTTGCGGGGTGATCCGCACCCGGGCCGTCGTGACGCCCGATCCGTCCCGCGGCCAACCGGTGGTGAACCCGCTGAAGGAGAACGGTACGAACCCGGCATCACCGTCGTGCGGGCCTTCGGCCACGACCAGGTGCAGCGCAGCGTCCACCAGCGCCGGATGCAGCGTGAAATCGCCGGCTTCGCCACCGGCACCACCGTTGGCGCTGTCGGGACCGGCGAGACTGTCGGTACCACCAGCACCGGCGGGACCGGCCTGCGCCGCCTCGGGCAGGACCACGTCCGCGAACAGCTCGTCCTGCCGGCGCCAGGCCGACCGGAGCGCCCGGAAGGCGGGACCGTAGTCGTAGCCGCGTCCCGCCAGCCGCTGATAGAGATCGTCGACCTGGACCCGTTCGGCGCCCTCGGGAGGCCACACGTCGAGACCGGAGGGCGGCACGTGCCCCTCCGCCGCGAGGACACCCTCGGCGTGCAGCGTCCACTGCTGTTCGTCGGTGTCGTGCTCATCCGCTCCGGTGTCCGGACGCGTATGCAGCCGCACGGAGCGATTCCCCGTCGCGTCGGATGCGTCCACTGTGACCCGGACATGGACCGGGATGTCCGCGGGGAGCAGCACCGGGCGGTGCAGAGTGAGCTCCTCCAGCCGCCCGGCACCGACCCGGCGTCCGGCGTGCAGCGCCAGTTCCGCGCAGGCCGTTCCCGGCAGCAGGACAGCCCCCATGATCACATGGTCGGCCAGCCACGGCTGGGCCTGTACGGACAACCAGCCGGTCAGCAGCAGACCACCGGAGCCGGCCGGCGAGCTCTGCGCGCCGAGCAGCAGCTGGGACGCGGACACGGGTCCTGCGGCGGCCTCGGCGGCCACCGGCGCGGAGGCCGGTGCAGGGGCGGTTTCGGGGGCCAGCCAGAAGCGTTCCCGCTGGAAGGCGTACGTGGGCAGGTCGACGCGGCGTGCCCCGGCTCCGGCGAAGATCCCACGCCAGTCCAGCTGCACCCCGGCGGTGAACAGCGTCGCGAGCGCGCTGGTCACGGCCTGGTCGTCGGGCCTGTCCCGGCGCAGCAGCGCAATCCGTGCCGCGGTGGCCGCCGTGGCACCAGTGAGGCACTCGTGCGCCATCGCGGTCAGCACGCCGTCCGGCCCGAGTTCGCAGAACCTCGTCACACCGGCCGCCTGCAGCCAGCGCACGCTGTCGTGGAAGCGCACCGTCTCACGCGCGTGCCGCACCCAGTAGTCGGGGTCGGTGAGGCGCTGCGGGGTGGCCAGCTGGCCGGTGAGGCCGGAGACGATCGCAATCCGCGGCGGCGCGAACGTCACGGACCGTGCGACCTGCCGGAACTCCTCCAGCATGCCGTCCATGTGCGCGGAGTGGAAGGCGTGGCTGGTGCGCAGGCGCGTCGTCGGTCTGCCCTGTTCCCGCAGGGACTGCGCGATCGCGTCCACGGCCCGGGAGTCACCGGAGATCACCGTGGCCGCCGGGCCGTTCACGGCGGCGATGGCGACCTCTCCTTCGCGTCCTTCGTGACCGGCCAGCAGCGCGGCGACCTCGGTTTCGCCGGCCGCCACCGACACCATCGCGCCGGTGGCGGGCAGGGCCTGCATCAGCCGGCCGCGGGCGGCGACCAGCGCGGCCGCATCGGCCAGTGACAGCACCCCGGCGACGTGCGCCGCCGACAGCTCGCCGATCGAGTGCCCGACGAGGAAGTCCGGCCGCACACCCCAGGACTCGGTCAGCCGGAACAACGCGACCTCGAGGGCGAACAGCGCCGGCTGGGCGTATGCGGTCTCGTTCAGCGTCTGCGCTTCGGCCGTGCCGGGCTCGGCGAACACGACGTCGCGCAACGGACGGTCGAGGTGCCCGTCGAAGACGGCGAACACCTCCTCCAGCGCGCGGGCGAACACCGGGGAGACCTCGCGCAGCCGCCGGCCCATGCCCGGTCGCTGCGCGCCCTGGCCGGTGAACAGCATGGCCAGCTTTCCCCTGCCGGCAGCGCCGGCAGTACCCCGCACCACCGCCGCGGTCGGCCTGCCCAGGGCGAGGTCGCGCAGTCCGGCGAGCAGCTCGGACCGGTCCCGGCCGACGACCGCCGCCCGGTGTTCGAAGGTGGACCGGCCGGTCGCCAGGGACCATGCCACGTCCGTCACGTCGAGCTCACGACGTTCCTCGACGTGGGAGCTCAACTGCTCGGCCTGCGCCCGCAGCGCGTCCACGCTGGTGGCCGACAGGACCCAGGCACGTGCCGGAGCGGTGCCGGGCACACCGGTGGCCGGCGCACCGCCGACGAGGCCCTGCCCGTCCGGTGCCCGTTCGGCCGGCGCCTGGTCGGCGAGGCTCTGCTCGGCCGGTGCCTGCTCCACGATGGTGTGCGCGTTGGTGCCGCTGATGCCGAAGGACGACACGGCGGCCCGCCGGGGCCGGTCACGCTCCGGCCAGGGCCGCGCCTGGTCCAGCAGCGTGACCGCGCCGGCGGACCAGTCCACATGGGGGCTCGGCTTCCCGGCGTGCAGGGTCGCCGGCAGCAGGCCGTGCCGCATCGCCATGACCATCTTGATCACGCCGGCGACACCGGCGGCCGCCTGGGCATGACCGATGTTGGACTTCATCGACCCCAGCAACAGCGGTTCGTCCGCCGTCCGCTCCTGCCCGTAGGTGGCCAGGATGGCCTGGGCCTCGATGGGGTCCCCGAGCATGGTGCCGGTGCCGTGCGCCTCGACGGCGTCCACCTCGTCCGGGGTCAGCCGGGCGTCGGCCAGGGCGTCGCGGATCACCCGTTCCTGCGCTGCGCCGTTCGGCGCGGTCAGGCCGTTGCTCGCGCCATCGGAGTTGACCGCCGAACCCCGCAGGACGGCCAGCACCGGATGGCCCGCCCGGCGGGCCTCGGACAGGGTCTGCAGCACCAGCAGGCCGACGCCTTCGGACCAGGCGGTGCCGTCGGCGTCCGAGGAGAAGGGTTTGCACCGGCCGTCGGGGGCCAGCCCACGCTGCTGGCTGAACTCCACGAACATGCCGGGGCTGGACATCACCGTGACCCCGCCGGCGAGCGCCAACGTGCACTCGCCGCGCCGCAGCGCCTGGGCGGCCAGATGCAGGGCGACCAGCGACGACGAGCACGCCGTGTCAACGGTGATCGCCGGGCCGCGCAGACCGAAGGTGTATGCGATCCGGCCGGAGGCCATGCTGAGCGTGTTGCCGGTCAGCAGGTAGCCGTGCAGGCCCCGGTCGGCCTGGTGCAGGCGCGGGCCGTAGTCCTGGGGCATGGCGCCGACAAAGACCCCGGTCTGGCTGCCGTGCAACGCCTCGGGCGCGATACCGGCCCGTTCGACCGCCTCCCAGGCGATCTCCAGCAACAGCCGCTGCTGGGGATCCATCGCCGCTGCCTCCCGCGGGGAGATGCCGAAGAACCCGGGGTCGAACAGGGTGGCGTCGTCGAGGAAACCGCCCTCGCCGACATAGGTCCGCCCCGGCTCGGCCTGGCCAGGCCGGTACAGGGCGTCGACGTCCCACCCGCGGTCGGTGGGGAAGCCGCCGATGGCGTCCCCACCGCCGGCAACCAGCTCCCACAGCTGCTCCGGGGTGCGCACCCCGCCGGGATAGCGGCATGCCATCGCGACGATGGCGATCGGCTCGTCAACGCCGGAGGCGACGCTCGCCGGGGCAGCGGCAACAGCCTGCCCGCCCGAGATCTCGCGGCGCAGATGACGTGCCAGGGCCAGCGGCGTGGGATGTTCGAACAGCACCGTGGCCGGCACCCGCAGGCCGGTGGCCTCGGCCAGGCGTTGGCACAGCCGGACGCCGGTGAGCGAGTCGAAGCCGAGTTCCCGGAACGCCGAGTCCACGT
>NZ_CAAAFT010000199.1:6377-7536 GCF_900634765.1 Candidatus Protofrankia californiensis
TCTCGGGTACGGACACGTCCACCCAGTGGCGCCGGCGGACGAACGCGTACGTCGACAGGCGCACCGGCCGGCAGTCCTGGCCAGCGAGCACCTCGTCCCAGTCGAGCTCAGCCCCGCGGACGTGCAGGCTGACGGCGGCGGCGAGCAGTGCGTCGGGTTCGGCCTGGTCCTTGGCCAGCGCCGGTACCACGGCGATGTCCGGGGTGTGCGCGGCCGGAGTGGTCAGGCAGTCCTGGGCCAGCGCCGAGAGCACACCGTCCGGGCCGAGTTCCAGGAAGGCGGTGACGCCGTGCGCCTGCAGCTGCCGGACGCCGTCGCAGAACCGCACGGCCTCCCGGACGTTGCGCACCCAGTACCCGGGCGTGCACAGGTCCGCGGCGGAAGCCGGCTCGCCGGTGACGGTCGAAACGATCGGGATGCGCGGCGGCGCGAACGAAAGGCCCTGCGCCACCTGGCCGAACTCGGCCAGCATGCCGTCCACCAGCGGCGAGTGCGAGGCAAGGCTGATCCGCAGCCGGGTGGCCTTGCGCCCCGCGGCCTCGAAATGGGCGGCGACGGCCGCGGCCGCCGGCTCCTCGCCGGACACCACGGTCGCCATCGGACCGTTGACCGCGGCAATGCTCAGGTGCTCCTCGCGGCCGGCGAGCAGCGGCAGCACCTCCTCCTCGGCGGCCTGCAGCGCGATCATCGCGCCGCCCGGTGGAAGCCCGTGCATCAGCCGCCCTCGTGCGGCCACCAGCGCACACGCGTCGGCAAGATCCAGGACGCCGGCGGCGTGGGCGGCGGTCAGTTCACCGAGGGAGTGACCGAGCAGGAAACCAGGCTGTAGACCCCACCGCCGCACCAGCCGGAACAGGGCGGTCTCCAGCGCGAACAGCGCCGCCTGCGTGTAGTCCGTGCGGCTGAGCAGCTCGGCGTCCGGCGAGCCCTCCGGGGCGAAGACGACGTCGCGCACCCCCCGGTCGAAGTAGCCGTCCAGGTGCGCGCACACGTCGTCGAAGGCCTCGGCGAAGGCCGGGAAGCGGTCGCACAGCTGCCTGCCCATACCCAGCCGCTGCACTCCCTGGCCGGCGAACAGGAACGCCACCACGCCGGCATCGCCTGCGACCGCGCGTACGAGGCCGGGAAACTCCTGCCCCTCTGCCAAGGCGTCCAGGCC
>NZ_CAAAFT010000199.1:7740-14458 GCF_900634765.1 Candidatus Protofrankia californiensis
TGCTGCGTGTCGTCGCGTGTGCCGCCGTGCGTGCCGTCGCGCGGATCCGGCGGTTCGGAGAGCAGCACATGGCAGTTGGTGCCGCCCATGCCGAACGCGCTGACGCCGGCGACCCGGCCGCGGCCCTCGTCCGGCCACCGCTGCGCTGCCACCTGCACGGCCAGGTTCAGCGCGTCCAGCGGAATCGCCGGATTCGGCGCCTGGAAGTTCAGGCTCGGTACGAGTTCCCGGTTCCTGATGCACAGGATGGTCTTCACCAGTCCGGCGATACCGGCCGCACCGTCGAGGTGCCCGATGTTGGTCTTGACCGAGCCCACCTGCAGGGGTGACCGGCCCGGCCTGGCGGCTGCGAGCACGGCGCCGAGGGCCGCGGCCTCCACCGGGTCGCCGACTTTGGTCGCGGCCCCGTGCATCTCGACGTACTGCACGTCGGCCGGGTCGATGCCGGCCCGGGCACACGCCTGCCGGACGACGTCCTCCTGCCCGGCCTGGTCCGGGGTGACCAGGCTGTCACCACCGCCGTCGTTGTTGACCGCGCTGCCCCGGATCACGCAGTAGATCGGGTCGCCGTCCGCCTGGGCCCTGGCAAGGGGTTTCAGGACCACCACGGCCCCGCCCTCGCCGCGGACAAAGCCGTTCGCGCGCGCGTCGAAGGTGTGGCACCGGCCGTCGGGCGACAACGCGCCGAGACGATCGACCGTGACGGTGCTTTCGGCGGCGAGCATGAGGTTCACGCCACCGACGAGCGCGACGGTGCACTCCCCCCGCAGCAGGCTCTCGCAGGCCAGGTGGACCGCGACGAGCGAGGAGGACTGGCCCGTGTCCACGACCAGGCTCGGGCCCCGCAGCCCCAGCTTGTACGACAGCCGGTTCGCGATGATGCTGCGGTGCAGCCCGGTCATGGTGTGCTGGCTGATCGCCTCGGGCCCACCCCGTCGCAGCACGGTGGCGTAGTCGTCCCACATCGCCGCGACGAACACGCCGCTGCGGGTGCCGCGCAGCCTTTCGGGGACGATCCCGGCGTCCTCCAGGGCCTCCCAGCCGAGTTCCAGCATCAGCCGCTGCTGGGGGTCCACCATGGCGGCCTCGCGCGGGGAGATGCCGAAGAACTCCGCGTCGAACCGGTCGACCTGGTCGAGGAATCCACCCCGCCGGCCGCCGGGACGGGACAGCTCGCCGTCGAACGGGCCGGGCGGGCCCCAACGGTCCTCCGGCGCCTCGGTGATGCCGGCTGTTCCAGTGCGCAGCAACCGCCAGAAGCCGTCGAGGTCGGGCGCTGCGGGCAGGCGGCAGGACATGCCGATCACGGCGATCCGGCGATCCGGGCGCACCGACGTCGCGTTCGGGACAGCTTCGGAATCGCTCATTGCCACCTCCGACTGAAACAAGGAAAAAGCCGTAGCGACCAACGTCGTTCACATCTTTCTCGTCGGCTCGACGGCTGCCGAGATCAAACCGTCCACCGGACGGATCGCGGCCGACCGGGTACAGGACCGGCGCATCATCCACAACGACGAATCAAACGACAAATCATCCGCAGACGAATCATCCACAAAATTGCGCGAGGTGCTCCAGGATCGTGTGGATGACAGCCGAACGGTGTTCGGTCAGATAGAAGTGGCCACCGGCGAAGACGCCCATGTCGAACTGCGCCGTGGTGTGCTCCGCCCAGGCGCGGGCATCGTCGACCGTGACCTTCGGGTCGCTGTCCCCGACCAGAGCGAAAATCGGGCAGTTCAGCTTCGGGCCGGGTTGGTAGCGATATGTTTCGGCCGCTTTGTAATCACTGCGGATCACCGGTAGCACGATACTGAGCAGCTCGCTGTCGCCGAACAACTGCGCCTCGGTTCCGCTGAGCGCCTTCAGTTCGGCCAGCAGCAGGTCATCCGAGCTGCGGTGCATGTTTTCGACCCGCTGCCTGGAAGGAGCGCGGCGACCGGAGACGAACAGTCCCGCGGCGATCACGCCGGTGTTCTCCAGCCGCCGGGCGACCTCGAAGGCGACCGTGGCACCCATGCTGTGCCCGAAAAGGGCGAGCGGCCGGTCAGCCCAGCCCAGCAGCACCTCGACAAGCCGGTCGGCGAGCTCGGCGACGTCCTCCACACATTTCTCGCTGCGCCGATCCTGCCTGCCGGGGTACTGGGCCGCCAGCACCTCGACCGACGCGGACAGCGCCCGTGAGACCGGAAAGTAGAAGCTGGCCGAGCCGCCGGCGTGCGGCAGGCAGACCAGACGGACCTTGGCCTCCGGCGCCGGATGAAAGCGCCGCAGCCATGGTTCGTCGTTCCGGGTGGTTATCGTCATCGGACTCCTCGGAAAGTACCCGCATACGGGGGCGGGTTTTAGGGGCTACCCGGCCCGGGTGACCGAGCCGTCAGTGACCCGGAGACCTGGGCCTCCAGCGGTGCGGAAAACGGGCTCCCGGCCGGCTGAGGAATCGCCCCGTCACACGACCAGCCCGCCGTCCACACCGAATACCTGGCCGGTGATGTAGCCGGCCCGGTCGGAAAGGAGGAACAAGACGAGCGCGGCCACGTCGTCCGGACTTCCCACGCGGCCCAACGGAATGCGTTCGACGAGCTGCTGGCGCAACGGCTCGCCGAGACCGCTGATCATGTCGGTGGCGATGAGGCCGGGCGCAACCACGTTGGCCCGCACACCGAACGGCCCACACTCCTTGGCCAGCGCACGGGTGAACCCGATGATGCCGGCCTTGGACGCCGCGTAGTTCGCCTGCTTCGCGCTGCCGTACACGCCCGCCACCGAGGACATCGTTACGACACAACCGGTGCGGCGCTTCATGAAGGAGAAGATCGCCGCTCGGCAGATGTTGTACGTACCGTCGAGGTTGGTGCTGAGCACGGTCCGCCATTCGTCGTCGGTCATCCGCACCAGAGGGTTGTCCCGGACGACACCGGCGGAGGCGACCACCGCGGAGATCGGCCCGAGCTCATCCTCGGCGGCGGACACCAACGCCCGTGCCTCGCCGGCGTCCGCGACGTCCAGTTTGTAGGCGAGCACCCGTCCGCCGTGGGCCTCCGCCTCGGCGACGGCCTCCTCCGCGGCGTCGGGACGGGAATGGTAGCAGAACGCCACGTCGAAACCGTCAGCGGCGAGGTGGCGTACCACCGCGCGGCCGATGCCGCGGGAACCGCCGGTCACCACGGCGACCGGGCGGACGTCACCGGACATGTCAGGTCTCTCCGAGTTTGGCCGTCAGCAGGTCGTAAACCCCGTTCAGGGAGGTGATGCTGGTGAACTCCTCGTCCTTCACCTTGATGCGGTAACGCTTTTCCACGCGCACCACGATCTCCAGCGCCATCAGCGAGTCGAGGTCGAGCTCGCTGATGAAGTCGGCATCGTCGGTCACCTCGGCCGGCGACCGTTCGAGGGCGTCGGCGACGAGGCCGCGCAGCTCCTCCCGGTCCACCGTGATCTCCAGGTTCTTGGTCATGGATGGCATCCTTTTCCTTGTCGCGTCTGTTCCGGATGGCCGGCGGCAGTGCGATCATGCTTCTTTCGCGCTCGGGGTTCCTGCCGATCCGGGAGGTCCGGGAGGCCCGGGTCCCCGGGTCGCTCAGCGGGACCGGTAGGTCGTCATGTCCCGATCAGTTCGCCGCCGTCGACACCGATCACATTTCCCGTCACCCAGGACGAATCACTGGCGGACAGCATGACGATCGCCTCGCCGACGTCCTCGGGCCGGGTGAGCCGCCGATGCGGATTACGGGCAAGGCACTTGTCGTCGAACTGCGTGCTGCCCGGGATCTTCCGAAATGCGGGCGTGATCGTTGTACCGGGACGCAGCGCGTTGACCGCCACACCGCGCTGCGCGAGTTCCACGGCGAGTTGGCGGACATGCGACTCCAGCGCCGACTTGGCCGCCGAGACGGCTCCATAGTTGGGAATTACCAGGGAACTCCCGGCGCTGGTCAGCGCATAGATCTTGGCTCCGGGCCGCAGCAGCCCGGCGGCCAGCAGATCCTGTGTCCAGTAGACGAGGCTGTGCGCCATCACGTCGAGGGTCATGGCCATCTGCTTCGCCGTGATGGTGCCGGTGGCCTCCGCCGTGGGCACGAAGGGCAGCAGCGAACCGAAAGCGACCGAGTGGAGCACGACCCGCAGCCCGGCGCCGCCGGTCAGTTCGGCGATCCGGGGTATCAGGTCGGCGCGCGTGGCCGAGGCGGCGACATTGCGGTTGAAGAAATGCGCCGCGACGCCCCGTTCATGCAGCTCCGCAGCCAGCTTCTCGGCAGCTTCCCGCCCTTCGGAGGTGTCGAAGTGAACCCCGATGACATTGCCGCCCTCCGCGGCCAGAGCACGGGCCGTGGCCTGTCCCATGCCGCTGGACACGCCGAAGACCAACGACCAGGAATCCTTGAGAGGCACCAGCACGGTCAGCTCCCGGTGGCCACTCGACGAGCCGACGAGCCGTCGCCGGCGATCGACCTCTGATCGATATCCGACCAATAATCCCATCGAATCCGCTCCGCGCGGGAGCACCCGTCCACCTGCACTACTGATTCCATATTCGAGTTACCACCATCGCCAGGCCGACCGGGGCATGTGAAATTACGCGTCATCTTCTTGGTGATCCGGAGACGTGGGCCTTCCGGACCTCCCGGATCGACTTCCGGACCCCGGGCGCGAAAGAAACATGATCGCGCCGTCTTTGGCCCGCCAGTGAACCGAGAAGCTGGGCCTCCAGCGGCACGGAAAACATGACCATGCCGCCTTCGACCTGCCAGCGAATTCATCGTCAACCACGATCAATCGATCGGATCACGACGACATCGCGTGACAGTAGCACCGAGTAACCACAGAACCAGGTAGCCATGCCGACACGGTGCGGCGGCATGTCCACCCGCCCCGGCACCGCCTCCCGGTGACCAGGATCCAGGTTTCCTCGGGACTCCCGGCCGCACGAGAAGAAGCATGATCGCACGGCCTTTGGCCGGCTAGACCTTACGACTTTCCAGCGCACCGGCACAACCCCCTCCCGGCAAGTCGCGGAGCATTCGTCCCCGACCATCCGCAGTTCGACACCCGGACCGATTCCGTGCCCAACCCACATACGCAGGCGATCCGATTGGAAAACGACCCGGTCGCTCATACAGGCAAAATTTTTCGCCGGCCGGAGCGGCGATAATGGATGCGACGTACGTGGCATCCCTGGACGAACAGCCGTACTCGCGGCACCCGGGGACGACCGAATCCTCGACGCGGAACGAGGAACATCGGCATACCACCGGACAAACAACTCTGTTTCACCGGGCCCCGGATGTGGCGTCAATCTTCAGCTATCATTTCGCTGAGCACGCGAAGTCCAGCGGAATGGTAGGAGGTTTTACGTCATGTCGTTTCCGAACATAGGACGAGCGGTGGACGGCGTTCTTGGCGCACCGGCCCAGGTCGCCGCCCAGGTCGCCGGCGCCGCCCAACTGCCGAACATCGACGACTGGAAGTCCCGTCCGAGCGCCGAGCATCCGCGTCCCGTGGTACTGGTGCACGGCACCTTCGGCAACGCCCTCGACTACTGGATCACCACCGCGCCCGTACTCGCGGCATCCGGATTCACCGTATTCCGGCTGGACTACGGCGCCCTGCCCGGCATACCGGTCCTGCACGGCCTGGACTCGATCGAGAAATCGGCCCAGCAGCTCGCCGCGTTCGTGGACAAGGTCCTGGCCTCCACCGGCGCCAGCAAGGTCGACATCGTCGGCCACTCACAGGGCGGCATGATGCCGCGCTACTACATCAAGTTCCTCGGTGGAGCGAGCAAGGTGAACCGGCTGATCTCGCTCTCCCCGTCCAACCACGGCATGGCAGAGAACGAGCTGGTCACGCTGGCCAAGCAGTTCCCCGGCGCCGAGAAGCTGATTGGTTCGACCATGCCGCCGGCCTGTGCCGACCAGACCATCGGCTCCGCGCTGCTGACCAAACTGAACGGGGACGGGGAAACCGTACCCGGTGTTCAGTACACGGTCATCGCGTCCAAGTTCGACGATGTCGTCACACCATATTCCTCGGCGTTCCTGAACGGGCCGGGCGTGCAGAACATCACGTTGCAGGACCTGTACCCGGTCGACATCAGCAACCATGGGGCCGTGGCGGCCAACCCCATGGTCTTCCGCGAGGTCGTCAAGCACCTCAACGCACCGAGCACCAGCACTGCGGCAGGCGCATCCCGCGCATAGGCGCAAACCGGGCGACACGTACGGCGACTTCGGCAGGGCGGCGAGACAGGCCGCGCACCCGAACAGGAGGAAGGCTGGATGGCCGGCGAGCGGCTGAGCGGACTGGACGTAGCATTTCTGAAACTGGACGATCCGGCGGCTCCGATGAACATCGGTGCGCTGATGATATTCGAACCAACCCGCCCCGTCGGTGTCGAGCAGCTGGTCCGTCTGCTGGGCGAGCGGATGGGAAGCTTCCCCCAGTTTCGTCAGCGCCTCCGGTCGCTGGCGGTACCGCCCGCCGCAGCAGAATGGGTCGAAGACGCGCAGTTCCAGGTGGAGGCACATATTCGGGTCTGCTGTCTGCCTCCCCCTGGAACACGCGATCAGCTCACCGAATACGCCGCCAACGCGATGGCATCCCAGCTCAACCCGGCCCGGCCGCTGTGGGAAGTACACGTGATCACCGGGCTGTCCGACGGACATTTCGCGCTCCTGCTCAAGACGCACCATGCTGTCACCGACGGGCAGGGCGGCGTCCG
>NZ_CAAAFT010000199.1:14872-34384 GCF_900634765.1 Candidatus Protofrankia californiensis
TCGTCCAGCTGGATCCGGCCGCGGTACGGCGGGTCCGTCAGCAGCACAGGGTCATGACCCACGAGGTTGTCCTCGCCGTGCTGGCCGGAGCTCTCCGTGACTGGCTGGACTCCGGCGACCGCGGGCTGGGTGGGGCCAGG
Source organism: Candidatus Protofrankia californiensis (assembly GCF_900634765.1). Taxonomy (NCBI): domain Bacteria; kingdom Bacillati; phylum Actinomycetota; class Actinomycetes; order Frankiales; family Frankiaceae; genus Protofrankia; species Candidatus Protofrankia californiensis. The sequence continues at coordinate 15,013 of NZ_CAAAFT010000199.1, forward strand.
CCGCGGGCACTGATCCCGGTCGCTCTCCGTATCGATGCCACAGAGCCAGGGCAGGGCAACAACCTGTCCGGATATCTGTGTGAACTGCCGGTGTCCGAACCGGACCCCGTACGACGGCTGCGGGCCGTCCACGTCGCCATGGAACGCAACAAGGCCAACGGGCCACACCGCGGAGCCGGTGCGTTCCCGCTACTCGCCAACTCGCTGCCCGCCGCGGTGCACCATCTCATCGGGCCGCTGGCCGGACGCGGTGCCAACCTGCTGTTCGACGTCGTGGTGAGCAACATACCGAAATCGAATGCCACCCTGCGGATGGCCGGCGCCCCGATGCGGGAGTTCTACGGCATGGTGCCACTGGCCCGCGGACACGGGCTCAGCGTCGCCGTGACCAGCAGTCGCCACTTCATCGGCATCGCCTTGTACAGCGACCCGTCGATCCAGCCGGACGTGGCCGGCCTCAGCCGTGCCCTGCCGCTCGCGCTGACCGCTCTGGCCCCTGCCGCCGCCGTGCCCGCACCGCGAGCCGCCCTGCCGGCCGAGTCCTCGACGGCCGACCCCACTCCCGGGCCGTCCGTGCCGGCGGGCCGAAGAACCGTTACCGCGCAACCCGTCATCTGACCCCGCCGACGCGACCGGGCGGTGCGGAGGCCATCTGGGTCATCCCGAACGGGTGTGGCCGGGCCGCCCTCCGTATCCGCCGGGCGGCGATACGGACGGCGTTTCTGCCGCCCACAGGGTTCTTCAGCACCGTCACACGACCATCGCCACCGTCGGTAACTGTCAGTAATAATGCTGATGCTTCCGGACTGGTCAACGTCGATCCCCGACAATTCCCGAGAATTCCCCGGGTCGGCCGGTACCTGCGGTATCGCATCCGAGCGGGGCAGGTTGTCGTTCGCGACCCCCGCGAGCGCGGTCAGCCCCAGGAATCGCATCCGAGCGGGGCAGGTTGTCGTACCGGCGCAGGCCTCCAGGAGCCGGACGCCGCGGGGAAGCCGCTCGGCAAGCCCAGCCACAAGATCCCGGATCAACACCTCACGACGCTGCCAGCCATCGTCATCGGACATGGCGCCCGCTACTCACCCCCTCCCCCCGCTGTTCACCCCGTCACGGACATAATCAGCCGGGACGTCCTCAGCAGGATCCGGCAGCCGACCGGCTGGAGAACCTGGGGACCCGGCGACCTGCCGCGGGCTCGGCACAGCCCGTCCGCGGTCGGCTCGGTGTCGGATGCGACATCATCTCGGGTGATGCGTCCGATCCAGAGACGCCCCGGATGGTCCTGTCGACGGCAGACCGTCACATGACGGAGGAGGCCAGGCGTGCCGCTGTCGCCGCTGCGCCCGGGTGATCCGGCCACGGTCGGAGGCTTCCGGCTCAGCGCCCGCCTCGGCGCCGGCGGCATGGGGGTCGTCTACCTCGGCAGCGACCGCGCCGGCCGCCCGGCAGCTGTCAAGGTCATCCGGGATGACCATGTGACCGACACCGAGTTCCGGGCACGGTTCCGGCGTGAGGTACGGGCCGCGACCGCGGTGACCGGCGCCTTCACCGCCCGGCTGCTCGCCGCCGACCCGGACACCGACCCGCCGTGGCTGGCCACCGAGTACATCGCCGGGCCGAGCCTCACCGAGGTTGTGACCGCCGAAGGGCCGCTGGGTCCGGACCTGCTCAGCGGGCTGGCGGCCGGGCTGGCCGAGGCTCTCGTCGCCATCCACGGCGCGGGCGTCGTCCACCGCGACCTCAAACCGGCCAACATCCTGCTCACCGACACCGGCCCGAAGGTCATCGACTTCGGCATCGCCGCCGCGGCGGACGCCACCGTCGCCACCCGGACCGGGGTCGGCCTGGGCAGCCCCGGCTACATGGCCCCCGAGCAGATCACCGGCGCGGACCCGGTGGGCCCCGCAACGGACGTGTACGCCTGGGCTCTCACCGTCCTCTACGCGGCCACGGGACGGCCACCGTTCGGCACCGGCCGGCCGGACGTGGTGCTCTACCGGGCCGTCCACGGCGAGGCCGACACCTCCGGCATCCCCCGGGATCTGCTACCCGCCGTCACCGCGGCGCTGACGCGGGATCCGTCGCGGCGCCCGACCGCGGCGGCGTTACTCGGTGCGCTGCTGCCGGGCGGGGACGATCCGGCGACGGCGACCTACCGGATCGCCGGCCAGGACTGGCATGCGCTGACCGCCCGGCATCCGGTGCCGGTGCCGGTGCCGGTGCCGCCGCCCGGCGCCGGCCGCCGCCGAATTCACCCCGTCGCGCTGGCCGTGTCCGGGGTGCTGCTGCTCGGGACGACCGCCACCGGGATCGGCATCGCCCTGGCCGGGGACGGTGACACCCGCGGCGGTACACCGGGCATCCTCCCGTCCACGCTCCCGTCCGCGGTGGCGACGGGGACCGGACCGGTCACCGGAGGGCCGGCCGCGACGACCACACCTGCCACAGTGATCGCAACGGCTGCGGCATCGGACGCGAATCCGACACCGACGTCGGTACCCGCGGCGGTCCCCCAGTTCCAGGGCAAGGTCGGTCATCTCGCCGCGGCGAAACCGTTCATGGACTTCGTCTACGACCACGACACCAAGGTCGTCCTGCTGGACGTGCGGGCGACAGCCGACGGCAATCAACAGTTGTTCTGGCCCGACCCGGACTACGGCGGCGACGACCGGCCGAACTTCACTCTGTTCGGCGAATGCGGTGACCTGCCCCCGGGCGAAACCCCCGGATACGAGCCGGCCAAGGAATGCGCGGGAACCGTGTACCGGCTCGCGATCGACCCGGAAACAGGCGCGTTCTTCGACTATGTGCAGGGCTTCTATTACATCAAGGGCTACTTCTGGGTGAGCGCCGCCCCGGGCATGCACCAGGGGATGACCGCAGTAAATCTCAGAGCAGTAGCGTTCAAGGACCTACCGAAATGATCCAGGGGATTTCACAAGCGGCGCATGGGCGCTGCCGGTCGGGTTGCGGGTAAGGAGCATCGCGGCATGGTCGCTCAGCCCGTTCTCTGAGGACGCGGACGCAGCCGCGTCCCGCCCGGGTCACATGCTGTCGTGACTATGTTGCATCTTTCCAAGTCGGGATCAAAATTGGAGCGGAAACGGCAGGAACAGGATTAAACGGACGGCGGTACTGGATCTGGGTCACGGGACCCGACTACTACCTCGACGAGAACGGGGCCTCGTCCTGAGCTCGACCCGGCCTGGATGTCCATTCCGGGCGACTGGTGGACGTGTCACAAGGAAACCCGCGAAGAGACGTAGACGAATCCCCATCCCCCGTGCGGCCCTTGGACGGCTGCCGGTTCCGGACCCGGTGCCCCCGTCCCGACGGGAGGTGCACATCCGAGGAACCCATCCTGTGCCCGATCGCGCCGGAACACCTGGTGGCCTGCCATCACCCCGACTGAAGGATCTGTTGCATCCGGTCCCCACCGGTATCCAACGAGTCTCCGCTCACCAGGTGGCCTTTAGCCAAACTCACCGGAGGAGGATGCGGATCGGCTCGGCGAGGACGCTGCGGGCGGCCGGCAGGTCTGCAAGCCGCGCGGCCAGCGTCGCCTCGGCGAGCCGCGGTGGCAGCGCACCACTGAACTTCAGTCCGGCGAGCGCCTGCTCGTCGACGTGCGGCAGGCACAGCCGGTCCTCGACGTCCGTGGTCGCGGCCTTCCACATGGCCGGAGTCAGGTCGGAACGCAGCCGCACATGGGCCGCGTCCGCCCGCTGGCGCCCGTCCGCAAGATCGCCGAGGGTTGCCACCAGCGTGAGGTTCGCCCGCTCCCCCGCCCAGGTCCACCACCGGACGTCGTCGCCGTGGTCACGCACGATCAGCGTGCCGGCGGGGTGGACCAGGTTCGTGTGCTGGTCGCGGACCGACGCCAGCCGTTCCCGCACCCGCCTGGTCAGCGGGACCGGCGGGTCGGCACCGAGCAGGACGTCGCGCATCGCCCTGGCCATCGGGAACGACAGCGTTCCCGGGGCGAAGCCGAGCCAGCGTGCCCGCCCGCCGCCGTCGGCTGGCTCGACGAAACAGCGCCGCCGCTTCCAGTCGATGTGCGTGACCCGCCAGCTCCGGCCGGCTAGCAGCAGCAGACGGGGGCCTTCCACCGGGTCGGTGAGCAGCACCGGGTCGGTCCGGCCGATCTCGTCCCGCCCACACAGGACGGTGAATTCGGGCGCGGCGGTGAACACGGCGGTGAGCTCGGAGAAGTGCCGGTGGCCGAACCGCCGTTCGGCCTGCGGCCCGACGAACAACATCCCGCCGTCGGCGTCGAGGTATCCCTCGCGGACCAGATGGCGGACGATCGGTTCGGCGGAGCGGTCGAACGGCGCGAGGCCGTTCCACTCGTCAGTCCACAACCGGTCCCCGACCCTGCTCTCCTGAAGGCAGAGCGCGAGGATCTGCTGGGCGACGATGTGGCGTGGTTGCGGTGGCGCGACGACGGGTTCGACCCAGCCGCGGCCCCACAGCAGCAGCAGGCCGGCGGCCTGCACCAGCGCGTCCTCCGACAGTGCGAGGAACAGGCAGTTACGCACCGTTGCCGGCCGCCGGCCGGTCCGGCCGAGCCGCTGCAGGAACGACGCGACGGTGCCGGGGGTGTTGAGCTGGACGACCCGGTCGAGGTCTCCGACGTCGATGCCCAGTTCGAGGGTGCTGGTCGCGACGATCACGCAGTCCCTGGCCTGCGCGAACGCCTCCTCCGAGCGGCGACGTTCGGCGGCGGACAGCGACGCGTGTGAGAGGAACGTGGTGACCCCGCGGGCCCGCAGCGCCTGCCCGAGCTCCTCAACGAGCTGCTTGGAGTCGCAGAACACCAGCCGCTTTTCGCCGTGATGCAGGGCCGCGAGCACCGTCGCCGCGTTGGACACCGACCCGACGTAGTCCAGCTCGATCTCGTCCGGCTGCGCCCTGGCCGGCGGCTGGTCGATTCGGTAACGTGCGCCGGCCCCAGCGGTCACGTCACCGGACGGCGCTGACGGCACTGACGGCACTGACGGCACTGACGGCACTGACGGCACTGACGGCACTGACGGCACGAGCGTGAACCCGGCCGCGCGGTCGACTGCGGCTCCGGCTGCCGCCGGGAACGTCGGCTCGCCTGTGGACCGTGGGGCGACGACCTCGGCCGGCCGCCGTCCGGCGCCCGAGCCCTGCAGCCAGCGCAGCAGGTCGTCCGGGTTGCCGACAGTCGCCGACAGCCCGACGACCTGCAGATCCCGCCCGATGATCCGGCGGATGCGTTCGAGGACGGCGAGCAGGTGCCAGCCGCGGTCGTCGCCGGCGAACGCGTGTACCTCGTCGACGATGACGGCGCGCACGCCCGCGAAGAACTCGCGGTGGTCGGTCCGAACGCTGACCAGCATCGCCTCGAGCGATTCCGGGGTGGTGAGCAGGACGTCCGGGCGCTCCCGACGGATGCGTTCGCGCCGGCTGTCCGGCACGTCGCCGTGCCACACGGCGGCCCGCCGGCCAAGCCAGCCGGTGTAGGTATCCAGCCGCGGCGCCAGATTGTTGAGCAGCGCCTTCAACGGGCACAGGTACAGGATCGCCGTTCCCTGCCAGTTCTGCGTCGCCATCCGCGAGAGCAGCGGAAACGTGGCCGCCTCGGTCTTGCCGCCGGCCGTCGGGGCGAGCAGCAGGGCGTCCGAGCCGGCGAGCAGCGGCGGGACGGCGGCTTCCTGCAACGGCCGCAGCCCCGACCACTGCAGCGTGTTGACGATGTGGTGGAGCACTACGGGATGCAGCAGCCCGGCCGGGTCCGAATGATCATTCGGGTCCGCTGGATCACCCGGATCACTCGGATCACTCGGATCACCTGGATCGGCAGGGCCGGCCGGGCCCGGCTCATTCACGGCAGGTCCAGGGCGATGTCGTCCGCGCTGACCGGGTTGCCAGCCGCCGCACCGCTGCTCGCCGCCGCATTGCGCTCCAGCTCCGTCATCTCCACGGTGCCGATGGTGAGCGGGTAGTCGCGACGCGGGTCGAAGTCGTCGAACTGGTCGACCCGGTCAAGGACGTCGCCGACGAGCTTCTTCAGGTACAGCCGTGGCGCCACTCCCACCTTCCCACCGAGCCGTCCGGCGACCGCCTGGGCGAGCTCGGCGAGGTAGCTGTCGTCGACGAGGGCGTCGATCCGCCCGGCGGCAGCGGAACCGCCGGCATACAGCGTGCGCACCCGGCCGCCGAGCTCGACCAGGGAGTCCTCGGTGAAGCCGGGCAGCCGGATCTGCACGGCCCGCGGGTTGTCGAAACGCGCGTCGGCGCTGAAGTCGGTGGCGAGCCGCTGCGCCAGCGGTGGCAGCCGGGCGACACCCTGGGGGCCGTCGTAGAAGGCAGGAGTCCCTGTGATCATAAGGTAGAGGCCGGGGAAACGGCCGCCGTGCACCTCGTCGATGAGCTGACGCAGCGCGTTGAGCGCCTTGTCGCGGGCGTCGGAACGGACCCGCTGCAGGGTCTCCACCTCGTCGAGGACGACGAGCAGCCCGCGGTAACCGCTGTCACGCAGCACCACCAGCAGACCCTGCAGGAAGCCGAGCGCCCCGAAGTGGTCGAGCTCGCCGCGGACCCCGGCGGCCCGGCGTGCGGCCGCCGCGACGTGCGGCTGGCCACCCAGCCAGGCGAGCACGGCAGCCGCGGTCGCCTGGTCGCCGGCGACGGTGGCTTCCCGGTAGCCACGCAGCGCGGCGGCGAACGCGGGTGCGGTCCGGCCGACGTCGGCGAGCCGGCGGTCGAGGAGCTCACCGACCGCCCGATCCAGCGCGCCGGTGTCGTCACCGTCGACGCCGCCACCGGTCTCGTCGTTGACGTCACCGGTGGCGAGCGCGTCCTCCTCGAGGGCGTAGAACCAGCCGTCGACGACCGGGCGCAGCGCGCTCGGCGGGAACGTCGCCGTGGTGAGCCGCTCGGTGAGCCGCCGGTAGACGGTCTCCAGCCGGTGCAGTGGCGTCTCGTTCTCGGAGATCTGCACCTCGGCCGTGGCGAGGTTGTGCCGTTTGGCCCGTTCGGCCAGCCACCGGGTGAAGAAGGTCTTGCCGGAGCCGTATTCGCCGCGCACCGCCTTGAAGACGGATCCGCCGGCGGCGACCGCGGCGAGGTCGTCGGCTGCGGCCTGCTCGAACCTGCCGAGGCCGACTGCGAGCAGGTCGAGGCCCGCGGCGGGCACCGCGCCGCGGCGCAGCGCGTCGAGCACGTCGCGGCGCCGGGCAGCGCTGGCGGGGGATGTGTCACCTGTCAGGCCACCGCCGGCCAAGCCGGCGCTTACCACACCGTCGGCTGGCGGGCCGACGTCCGCTGGCTCGCCGGTCACTGGCTGCTCACCGGCCCGCGCCCGGCTGACCTGTCAGGCCGAACTGCTCCCGCAGCAGGGCGACGTCGAGGCGCAGCGTCCGTCCGTCGTCGATCAGCGAGAGCACCGGGTAGTTGTCGACGTTGAAGATCCTCTGCAGGGTGACGGCGAACCCGGCGGCCCGAACGGGCCGCTCCCCGGCCCGCTCCGCGACGACGGCGGCGGTGAGTGTGCCGTTGGCGTCGAGTAGCGCCCGCACCGCCGCCTCGACCTTCCCGACCGGCACTGCCCGCGGGGTGGCGCTCAGCTGGGCCTGGAACAGCTCCGCGGCGAGCAGTGCCGTGACAAGAGCGTCCGTGGCCGTGCTCGGCGCCGGGGCGCTTCCGGTTCCCGCCGCCGCGGATGAGCCGCCTGTCTGCGCTCCCGCCGCCGCATGCGGCGTACCAGGCATCGACCCGTCCGCCAGCAGGTCGAACAGCGCTGGGCCGGCCGGCTGTTCGACCCGTCGGCGTCCCCGCGGCCGGATCATCCCGGTCGGCTGGTCACCCGAACCAGCGGTGGCCCGGGCCGTGCCGAGATGGACGGTGGCGCTGTCCATGCCGGTCAGGATGTTCGGACGGTCGAGCGACCACCAGCCGGGGCGCTGGTCGGGCAGCGTCCGCCAGCCGGGCGGAACGTCGCCGTTCTCGGTCGGCGCGAACGGCAGGAATGCCAGCACCGGGACGGTCACCTCGGCCGGCGACGCGCCCCCGTGGTAGCCCGCCTTGCGGGCCGTGTAACGCAATGACGGGTCCCACAGGGCAACGATGCTCCCACCCGGCGCCAGAACCCGAGGGCCGTTGAGCCGCACCTCGCCCTCGTCGAGGGGGTCGGGCCCGGCACCGGCCCGGTGCCGGGCGGAGAGCGCGTCGTCGACGCGGCGCGGTTCGCCGCCGTGGTCGATGACATGCCCGTGGTCGCTGGTGAGGACGACGGCGCGCCCGGCGGTCCTGGCGAGGTCAAGCACGGCGCGCAGCGCGCCGATGTCGTTCACCGTCCAGCCGGCGTCGTACCGTTCCCGCCCCTTGTCGAGGGTGTCGTCGACGGTGTTGATGACGACGCCGACGAGCGCGGTGTCGCCGGTCAGCGCCGCGATCAGCTCCTCACCGAGCGGCGCTCCGGGCGCGCCGCGCAGGTCACCGCTGTGGAACAGGCGGACGCTCCGCCGATGCCAGCGCGGGTGCGTCTCGAACGCGGAGCGTTCCAGGTCCTGGCGGCCCTCGACGAGTCGGCCCGCGAGGAGGGATGCGCGCGACACCGAGGTCACGGTCGGCAGGACGGCGACGGCGCAGCGCCGCCGTGGCCGGTCGCCCACCTCGCCAGCCCCGCCGGCCTCACCGCCCTCGCCGGGTCCACCGGCCTCGCCGCCCGCCGCCCCGCGGACCGTGCCGAGCGGGTCGAACTCCGCCCAGCGTTCGCGGCGCAGGTCCTGGCCGAGCTGTGCGGCGACGGCCGCGCTCATCCCGTCGAGGACGACGAGCAGCATCCTGTTAGCCCGGCGGCTGTCGCGTCGCTGCAGCGCGGGCGCGACGACCCGGTCGAGGATCTCCTCGACGAGCAGCGGGACCCCGCGGTCGGCGGCCGTGCCGGCAACGCCCGCCGCGGCAGCGCCGTCCGCCGGTCCACCGACGGCGGTCCAGCGGGCCAGCTGCCGGACGAACGCCCCGTCGAGGTCGCGTCGGCGGCGCGCTGCGGTCTGGTAGAGCTCGCCGTAGGCTGCCGCGAGCTCCGGCTGCCCGTCGCCGGTCCACAGCGCTGCGAGCGCCACGTCGACCCAGGCCCAGTCGGTCAGGTGGGCGTCGAGCCCGGCGGCCATAGTGGTCGGGGCGCCGGCCGGTACGCCCCGCCCGCCGGTCGGCCTGCTGGAGGGCGTGGGGTGCGCGGCAAGCCAGCGCACCACCCGGGCGGCCATCGCGGCCCGTTCGACCCGGTCGCGACGCAGCTCGGCGAGCCGGTGCTGGCGCAGCCGGCCGACCGCGTCGACGACGCCGGCCGCCGCGCCGGCGAGGGCCGCAGCCACGCCGGGGTCCGCCAGGCTCAGGAACGCACGCGCCGCCACCGCGACAGCCACCAGCCGGGTGTTGAACCCGATGGGCAGGATGTCGCTGACGGCACCGGCGGCCCGCCCGCCGAAGTGGTCGAGCAGCCACTCCGCCCGGTCCAGCAGGGCCGGTATCTCGTCGTCCGGGTGCAGGGTCGCCGCCGAGGCGACGGCGAACCCGAGCGAGGGCGCGCCGATCCCACCGGGACCGGGCCGGACGGTGTCGACTGCGGTCACGACCAGGCCGCGCACCGCGTCGGCGAACGCCCGCACGGTCACGTCGTCGAGCCGGGCGTCGCCGAAGCACAGGTCGGCGCGTCCCTTCGCGCGTTCCGTGCCGTCCGGCGCGGCCGGGTTCCACAGGCAGTCGCAGACCAGGCCGAACGCCAGCGCGTCCGCGCCGTGCCCGGCGTCGACCAACGCGAACAGTGCGCGGGTGACCCGGCCGGTCCGGTCGACGAGCCAGCGGGTGAGGCCGGTCCGCTCGGCGTCCGGCAACGCGCGGAACGCCTCCGGGCGGCCCGGTGTGACGCTCCATCGCAGCAGTGTCGCCGCATCGAGGTCGGCAGGCCGTATCCCGAGCTCGTGCAGGCCGAGCCGGCTGAGCGCGAGCTCACCGAGCGCGACGTCCCGGCTGAGCACGGCGCCGGCGAGGCGCGGCCAGCCGCCGCGTGGCCGCGCCTCCAGCAGCGCCTGCGCGGCCCATCTTTCGGTGACCAGCTGCGGGTCCATCCGGGTGGCGCCGAAGTCCTCCTCGACGGCGGCCCACGGTTCGACGACGTGGACCCGGTGCCGGCGGATCTGGCTGAGCACCCCGTCACCGAGCGCGGCCTCGTCGGCGTCGGTGAGCAGGACCAGCACGTCGTCGCCGCCACGCGCGGCGCGCCGGGTGACCTGTTCGAGGACGGCCAGCGGTGACACGCACGACACGACCCGCACGAGGTGCCCGTCGAGCCGGAACTCGCCCGGGCGGGGCCATTCGGGCCGGGCGTACAGGACGATGACGGGCAGCGACGACGACGTCGACCCGTTCGGTGACGCGCGCAGCAGCCGGCGTACCCGGGCCTCCACGGCGGCCGGCGGAAGCCACGGTGCCCGGGAGGCACCCGGCGGTGACGGCGCGGTCATCGGCCCGGCCGCCAGATGATCTCGATCTCGCCGGTCTGGCCGCCGACCGCGTCACGTAACGCGGCGAGCGCCGTGTCGAGCTCGCCGGACGGCACCCGCCACCGCCGTTCGGCCGCTGAGGCCGCGCCAGCATCCCCGCCGTGCCCGTCGACTCCTATGACCTCGGTGCCGCCGGTGACCCCGGGCGCCCTATGCGTGGAGCCGTTGACGCCAACGGGGCCGGGTTGACCGTTCGAGCCGGCATCGACCCCGGACGGCTGCGGCAACGCCGGCCGCTCGGGGGTCGCGGTGCCGCTCGTAGCCTTGCCGGCCGGTGGTGTGCGCACCGGGGGGCGAAGGGTTCCGTCGCCCGGCCACGGCCGTTCGGGCGGCGGGGGCGGAGTCCGCCTGGTAGCCCGGCGCAGCAGTTCGGTTGCCCGCGCCTGCGCCTCGCCGATGGCATCGGGCAGCCGGGCTGCGTGCTCGTCGAGCGCGGCAGCGGCGCGCAGCCTACCGAGGATCTCCGCCGCTTCGGCGTCGAACGGCTCCGGGAGACCTTCGACGATGTCGAAGGTCTCCCACGGTGCCCTGGCGAGCGCGTCAGCGACCTGCCTGGCCCGGCCGATGCCGCGGGCGAGCTGCTCGGGTGGCCCGCCGAGGTCGGCGACGGCCAGCCGGCGGACGACGTCGGCGCCCGCTTTCGGGTCGTCCAGGGCGGTCAGCAGCGTCACCGCCAGCCGCGCGGTGCGCAGCCGGCCGGGCGGGGCGGCCGGGTCCAGGCCGAGCCGGCGGGCGTGCTGTTCGAGCTGCTGGAGCAGGTCGTCGCCGGCGCGCAACCGGTCGCGGGCGGCGGCCTGCACGTCGGCGACGAAGGCGCGGACCAGCCGGCCGCGCAGCAGCTCCGGCACGTTCACCCCGAAAACCACCGCGGCCCGGCCGCGGGCGGCCGCCCAGTCCGCCTCGCCGGGCAGGGTCTGCCCCCGCAGCTCCATGTCGGATGTGATCGCGGTGATGTCCGGCGGCGGGTTCAGCGCGCCGCCGTACCGGTACCAGGCCCGGTCGGTCTGCTCGGCGAAGCAGGCAAGGACGAGGCCGGCGACCGGACGGTCCAGGCCGCGCGGATCCGGCTCGTCGATCCAACGCACCAGGTCTTTGACCGACAGGTCCGCGCCGTCGTCGCGGCCGGACTGCGCGGCCTTCTGGTGGAAGTGGCCCACCCAGCCGCGGCCGAGCACGAACGCGGCTTCATGCATCTCGCCGAGGCCGAGGGCGTGCACGATCCGCCGCATGGTGGACCGGTCGGCCCGCGCCACTTCGACCCGGCCGCCGGGCGCTTCGGCGGCCTGGCGGACGTAGTCGAACACGGCTTTCAGTTCGGCGGGCCGGACGGCGACCCCGAGGCGGTCGGGGTCGAGGTCGGGATGGCCGGGGAACTGCTCGGCGAGCAGGTCTGCGACGACCCGGCGGGCCGCGTCGCGTAGGGACGCGCCGAACGGCAGCGCCGGGTGCGCGCCCGGCCACAGCGAGAGCAGATGGTCGCCGTACTCCGCCAGCACGTCGGCGGACTGTTTCTCCGCCAGCCCGTACGCCTGACGCAGCAGCCCGCGGAATCGGGTGAGCAGCGCGTCGTGCCGGCTCTTCAGGATGCCGCGGGCACGCTGCCGGTCGTCGGCGCCCAGGTGCTGGGCGTGGCTGTCGAACCGCTGGCCGTTGCCGTTGAGCAGCGCGTCGAGGATGACGAGCAGCCGCAGGTCGCCGATGCGGGCGGCGGTCAGATGCGTCGGCACCCAGCAGACCGTCCGGCGCGGCTCGCCTGAGCCGGTGAGCGTCTCCACCCGGGCCCGGGCGTCCGCCGGCCGGTATGCCTCGTCGTCGAACGGGTAGTCGACGATCAGCCGCCACGCCGTGTCGTCGCCGGATGCGAACTGGTCGTCGCGCAGGTCACCACCGGGCCGCAGACCGCCGAACACCACTTCGGCCGATCGTTTGCTGCCCCGCCAGACGAGTTCGAGACGGTGACCGGCCTCGTCGATGCGCGCCTGCTCCCCGGTGCGCAGGTCCAGTTCCTCGGTGAGCAGCCGGCGGATGAGCACCTTGCGGGCGCCGGGGGTGTCGAGCGGCGCGGCGTTGGCGAGGATGCGGTCGACTTCGACGCCGACGAGTTCCAGGCCGACGCCGGCGTCGTCCCCGGGCACGAACTTGATCTCACCGAACTGGCCGGCCCACGTCTCGACCTTGCGGCTGACCCGGGACACCTCATTGCCGCGGATCGGGTCGGTGATGCTGCCGTGGTTGAGCGCGGACAGCCGCCGGGCGGTGAGGTTGCGCAGCGCCGGCACGCTCGGCGCGAGCGCCGCCAGCAGCAGCGTCTTGACCAGCCGGTCGTCGCCGGTGAACGCCCGCACCCGGGTGGCCAGCGTCGTATCCGCCCGGCCGCGGCGGGCCGCCAGCAGGTCGTCCTCGCCGAGGTCGTTCTGCTCCAATAGGTAGGGCCGCAGCCGCTCCCCGTAGAGTTTGCGGGCCGCCTCGAACTGGACCTTCAGCCCGTCGGTGAACGGCTTGTCCGCCCCCCGGTTGATCACGTCCCACAGGTCGCCGACCGGCACGACCTGGCCGAGCCGCAGGTCGTCGCGGTGGTCGACGAGCAGCTGGCGCATCAGCTTCAGCGCGGTCCGGTTGCGCTGCAGCGCGCTGGACACATACACGAGGGTGTCCATGAACGCCGGGCTGAACGGATAGCCGAGCCGGAAGGCGTCCCGGTCGGAGCCGGTCGCGCTGTCGCCGCCGAGCAGGGTGTCCCACACCTCGGCGCGGACCTTCGTCGTGGATTCGAACGCCCGGTCGATCGCCGCCTTCGCTTCGGCGTCACGCGGCCGCAGCAGCCGACGGTTCGCGATCAGCGGCAGGTTGCGGTCCTCCAGGGTGACCGTGTCGAACCGGCCGCTGGCCAGGTTCAGGGTGTCCTGGAAGCCGAGCTGGACGCTGCCGGCGACGTTCTCACCGACGAGTTCCTGCAGGTCGCGCTGGCGGGCGATGAAGCTGACGAGCGGGATCACCCGACCGGCCTGGCCGCCCTCCACGAAGTTCGTGATCTTTTGGACCTCGCGGGAGACGAACGCCTGGTTGCCCATGTTGTTCGCGAGCCACAGGATCAGCTCGTCGAGGAACAGCACGACGCAGTCGTAGCCGAGCCCCTTCGCGTGCCTGGCGATCTCCGACAGCCCGCGGTCGAGCGAGACGAACCCGTCGGCGTCCTCCGTCGCGTCGGTGAACATCCCGTCGAACCAGCTCGTCAACAGGTCGGACACCAGCTGACGGCGCAGGTCACCGGCCTCGTCAGCGGGCTGCTCACCGGTCGGGTCGAGGGGGCGGTGCCAGGCGGCGAACGCCGCATCGAGCTTCTCCGCCGTCCACCCCGCACCCTCGCCCCACTCGTCGTCCGCGCCGTCCTGGCCGTGCCCGCCGGTGACCCCGTCGGGCAGGCCGGCGATGAACTCGTCGTCCCCGATCCGCTCGCGCAGGTGGACAGCGTTGGCGAGCAGTGTGTCGGTGCGGTGCACGGCCGGCACCGGGGCGTCGGGATGCAGGGTGCGGATGTAGTCGGCGTAGCCGCCGAGCACCCGCTGCTCGATCGACTTCGCGCCGAGCAGGTGGTAGGGCACCAGCAGGAACTTCTTCCCGCCGAGCGGACCGTCGTGCCGGGCGAGCACGGCGGCGAGCTCTTGGCGCGCCAGCGCCACCGGTTCGCCGCGCAGCAGCGCGTGCAGCACCGCCATGAAGTGCGACTTGCCGGAGCCGAACGAGCCATGCAGGTAGACGGCTTTCGACTGGCCGGTGGCGACGGCCTGCGCGATCAGCCCGAGCGTCTCGTCGAAGTTCCCGACCAGCCGGTCGGTGAGGACGTACTCCCGCAGCGTCGCCTCGGCGTCGGTGACTCCCTCGGTGAGCTTCAGGACAAAGTCGCTGTCGCTGGTCCGCTCCGGGATATCGATGACGTCGCGCAGCAGCGGCTGGCTCGTCGACGGCGGGCGGGTCATGCGGCACCTGCCTTCTTCCTGCGGCCACGCGCCGTCGTCGGTGGGCGCCACGACGTGAGCGTCTCGTCGGTGAGGTGCAGCCGGCCGGCGCGCTCGGCGAGGAAGTCGGCGTAGACGTCGGCGGGGCTGCCGTCGTAGGCCGGGTCGACCTCGTCGTGCCACTGCCGCACCCACGGCAGCACCTCACGCAGCCCGGCGAGCAGCGGGACGAGCCGTTCGACCGGCCAGCCGTCGCCCTCCTCCCGTTCGACGACGAGCGTCGCGAGCGCCTGCGCCTGCTCGCGGTGGTCCCAGCCGGCCCAGCCGAGCAGCAGGTGCAGGTCGTTGTCCCGGGAGGCGTGTGGGTAGGAGATGAATCGTTCCTTCGGCACATCGAGTTTGCCGCGCGCTCGCCAGTAGCTCGTTTTCCGGAGATCCTTCGGGGCGTATTTCTCCGGCAGCGGGATCGCGTCCCGGATCGCCCGTTTCCTCTCCTCGTCCGTTTCGGCGTCCTCGGCCCGCTGCTGGTCCCAGACATACTCCCAGCTGGCGCGTTTCGTCAGGCCCGTCTCGGTGTAGCGCATGGCGGCGAGATAGGGGACGTGCTCGTCGGCGACCAACTCGGCGACGACTGTGCCGAGGTCCTTCCCCGGCCGGTACACCCCGGCGACGGTGACGAAATCCCGGTCAGTGGCCAGCTCGTCGGCGAGCTCGGCGGTGCTGCGCAGCCGTGGCTGCTCCATCCCGTCGATCTCGTGAAACCACAGCTCGCGGGCCTCACAGCAGTCCAGTAGCCAGTCTCGCAGCGCTGTGTCCTGGAGCTTATTCCAGCCTTCGGTGGCCCAGCGCCGCTTGTATTCGGGACGTTCGATGAGGGCGATGTACCGGTTCGACTTGATAAGCGCAATACGCTTCTCCACCAGCTTGTAGTACTCCGCGGGCCAGTGCGCGGGTAACTCGGTGATTGGCGTGGAGTCGTGCCGGGTGAACCATTCGGACGTCTCCTCACCGTCCTTGATCCGCCAAGCCAGCACGATCTCGAACGCTCGCTCACCAAGCTTCAGCTCCGGAACCTTCTCCACCGGCAGGGTCAGCTCATCGTCGAGCAGGCCATACTGCCGGTAGGCCTGCCAGTCCAGTTCCTCCTGCAGCGCGATCATCTGCGCCCGGGTCGGCTCCCACTCCGCCCGCGCCGCGTCGAGCCGCTCCCGCGTCGGTGTTCCCTCGACGGCCACATCCACCGGGCTGACCGCGGTCAGCCGTTGCGCCAACCGGTCCAACTCCCGCGCCAGCTCCAACGGATACTCCGCCGGCAGCGGAAACCGCTCAAGATTTGAGCCATTGAACGCGTAGCGGTCTGACCATGGCTCTGCGCTCACCCGTGCGCCGTGCTGTCCAACCGGGTCGCCGCCTTTCGGGTAGCAAACCTGCTTGAGCCAGAAACATGCGGTCGAACTATTGAGCACTCCAAGCAGCTGCAGATACTGGTCCTCGCCCGCATTCTCGGGTAGTTTGACCACGGGCGCTGTCTGCTTGAATACCTTCCCACCCCGATCCAATACGAAATGATTATGCGTTGCGACTTCGCCAAAGGAGATCGACAACGGGGAGGTGTAGGCGGATGCGGTATGTTGCATATACTCCCACCAGGAAAGGCCCGCATCTGCCATCTTTCCCTTAAATGTCCGCCGCTCCTCCAGCTGGTGGCGCCACGACCAGAGCACGGTTGTCAATATGGACTCTACGCCCGCCACATATGGGTACCAGATAATTTCCTCTGGGGTCGCATCCCAGTCTCGAACCACTTCTCCCACGAGCAACTGCTTGAGGAAGGCGTCGACTTCCGGCCATCTCCGCATCATCCTGGCCGGACGCACAAATGCTTCATCCGCACCGGCACGAATTGCGCGGCCGATCGGAGCGGAGACCGTGCTGGACATTTTTCTGGCGCCGTTCTCCAGCGTCTTTACTAGATCGGCGGCTCCGCCGCCTCCTAGGCTCCACGGGAACTTGCTGAAGTAACTTCGTGGCCGGTCAACAACACTCACCCACTCGCTCTCCGAGCCAGCTTTGTGTACCTGCTCTACGATCGCTCGCCAGACGAGCCCGTCGCCGGCGACGTCGGGGGCTGCAGGCTCACCCCGCACCCCTAGGACGGCCCGAACAGTGCCCGACCTCTTTTGGTTGTTGTTCCGGCCGGCCAGTATGACAGTAGGCGTACCATGCCCGGGAATATATGCACCGGATGTGTCGATGACATGGGTCAGCTCTACCCAGAGCGCAAAAAACTCCGTCACCAGCTTCCTGCCAAACTCTCTTTTCATGAAAGAGTTCGCTGTGATCTGCCCAAAATATCCGGAGCCGCGGCCTTCGGCGTCTCCGCGCTTGGCAAGTCTTGCAAAGTGTTGAGCGAACGGCACGGACAGCGCGAACGTCCCGGCGCAGGCGCTGAAGCGTTCACGGTAATGCCTGTTATCTTCCTTGTCCCTCACCGTGATATATGGCGGATTGCCAACGACAACATGGTAGCGTCCGGATTCAAGGATTTTTGGATGTTCGTGAACGTCTTCCGTATCATACGCAAAAGCGGGAAGAGTAATCGCGCTACTATCGGACTCGCGATTATCGTCAATGAGGAGACGTTGCTCGTACTGACGCAGTGAATCGCCGACTGCGACGTGCAGGGGAAAGATATAGCCCGCAGCCGCGGTGAAGGTGGGGATGCCGGCGGCGCGCAACGCCGTGACGACGAGCCGAAACCGGGCGACGGCGACCGCGTACGGGTTGATGTCGACCCCGTGCACGGCGTCGAGGGCGAGCCGGACACGCTCGTGGACGTCCCGGCTCGGGGCCTTCTTCTCCCATTTGGCGAGCAGGCGGCGGAACGCCCCAAGCAGGAAGTGCCCGGACCCGCAGGTCGGGTCGATCAGCTTGAAGTGCTTCAACTCGTCCGCGTCCTGGCCAAACTCGTCGATCGCCGGGGTGAGTGTCAGGTCGAGAATGAACTCCTCGACGAACTCCGGAGTCTGCAGAAGCGCGTACTTCTTGCGGACGCCGTCCGACAGGTCCTGGTACAGGTCTCCGAGGAAGCGGGTGTCCCAGTCGGGGTCGGTGAAGTCGTGGGCGGGGGCGCCGTCCTCGCCGCGGCGACGCCAGAAGGCGACGAGCGCGTTTGCCACGTCATGCGACACCGGGATCTGGTAGAGCGCGTTGTGCCGGCGGTCGAACAGCCCGGCGCCGGCCGGGACCGCGGCGATCGCGTCGAACGCGGCGAGCAGCCAACCGCGGGCCGTCTCGTGCGGATGACGCCGGTAGAAGTCCTCGTGCCGCTCCTCCGCGAGCGCCATCCGGTCGTCATCGGGGCCGGCCAGGTACGGCTCGGCGAGCAGCCCGTTGTCCTCACAGAACCGGACGAACACGGTGCCGAGCACCCAGGCGGCTGCCGCCTGGGTGACGCGCTCGTCAAGCCACGCCGGCCACGTCGCCGCGGTCCGCTTCACCTCGAAGGTGCGGTCGTACTCGGCGCGCAGCCGGGCGCCGACCTCGGCGAGCTCGTCGACCTGCCGGCGCAGGTCCTTCTCCAGCGCTGTGACCTGCCGCTGCGCGTCACCGAGCAGCGCCTTCCGGTCGATCACGATTCCTGTCCCCCTGACCGATGCGCGTTCGCCACCCAGGCGTTGGGCAGCGGTATCCACTCGCCTTCGCTGGCCGGCTGCACCTGGACGCCGTCGAGCTGCGGCGGCAGCGTCGGGTCCTCGACGGGGCAGAGCACCCATGTCGGCCGCCCGCCGCGGCGGGCCCGCTCGGCGAGCGCGTACAGCAGATCCATCCCGTGGTAGCGGCCGAACGGCCCGGCGTCGTGCAGCAGCACCGGACCGCCGGCACCCCCGTTCGTCTCGCCAGCGACGGTGGCGAGCAGGTGGGGCGCGGCCGTCGACCACGCCGCCGCAACGAACTCACGGATTTTGCGGGCGGACCGGCTGCCCGGTTCGGCGACATCCGCGGCAAGGACCGTCGCCCACGTCGGTTTCGGCCGGGGGTCCACCTGGGCGTGCAGGGCGTCCAGGAACAGCGCCGCGACGGGCACCGGCTCGACGCCGAACCGGCAGACCAGCTCGGCACGGGCGGCGAGGTAGCGGCTACGGCTCACCGTCAGCGCCCGGAAGCCGTCGCCGGCGGCCGCATCGACGAGCGCCCGTTCAGCGGCCGCGGCGGCGGACTGGTCAGGTGTCTGCGCGGCGGGACGCTGCCGCGCGACCGCGGTCGCCCGCCTGCCGACCGTCGTCGGATCGGACCCGACACCGGTCGACGACAGCGGACCGTGCGGCGGTACGTAGCCGCTGCGGAGACGGTCCCAGGTGACGGCGAAACCGGCCCCGGTGAGCAGGCCGTCGAGCCGCGGATGGTCCGGCAGTTCGATTGCGAGCTGCGGGAACCGGGCCAGCACCCGTTCGTGCACGGCGGCGACGGTCAGCACCGAGGGGTCATGCCGGCGTTCCGGGCCGGCGGCCGGCGAGGTGAGGCCCGCCTGCGCGATCCGCAGCGCCCGCACCGGGTCGAGGTCACGCGGGTAGATCTCCAGGCGGGCGGTCGCGGCGGCGGTGCGCGACGCGGCGGCGGCCAGCCGCACCAGCCGCTGCTCGTCGAGCAACGGCCGCCCGCCCAGCGCGTCCGTTGTGACGTCCGGCCCGGCCGCGGCGCTGTCCGCGGTGTCGCCGTCGCCGCCGGCCGGCGCGGCCCGAACCGCGGCCAGTTCCCGCAGCACCGTCGCCGGCGCCGGCAGTACCTCCGCTGCGGCGAGCCGGTCCGCGACCCGGCCGAGCGCGTCCGCGTAGTCGAGCAGCGCCGGGGCGGCCGGGGTGTGCGGTCCGTCGTCGTCGG
>NZ_CAAAFT010000200.1:0-706 GCF_900634765.1 Candidatus Protofrankia californiensis
ATGATGACGGCGGCCACCGGCGCGGGCACGCCGGCCGGCGGGGTGGGAACGGTGTAAAGGTGGTGCTGGGCGAGCAGGGTCGGCGGCAGGGTCGGATCGAACGGCAGCGCACCGGTGAGCAGCTCATAGAGCATCACTCCCAGGGCGTACAAGTCGGTGGCCGGGCCCAGCCGTCTGGCGAGGAGCTGTTCGGGGGCCATGTACCGGGGGGTGCCGATAACCGCGCTGGCGGTGGTCGCGGACCCTTCCACGAGTTTCGCGATGCCGAAGTCGGTGACTTTGAGCAGCCCGGCGGTGTCGAACAGGATGTTGTCGGGTTTGATGTCGCGGTGCAGCACACCCCGTTGGTGCGCGCAGCCCAGCGCCGCGGCCACCGCCAGCCCGACCGCGCAGGCGGTTTCGTGAGGCATGCCGGCCCGACGGCGGGTCAGGGTCCCGCCACCCAGCAGTTCCATGACGATCAGATGGAGGTCGCCGGCGGGGATGGAGTCGTAGACCCGCACCACATGCGGATGGTCGAGGGCGGCGAGCAGCCGCGCCTCGGCACGGCTGCTCGCCGCGGCCTCGTCGGTGCCCGCGGCCAGGATTTTGATGGCTACCGGGCGGTCCAGCTCGCGGTGCCGGCCCTTCACCACCAGCCCGAAAGCTCCCCGGCCGAGGACCTCGCCGAGTTCGTAGGCGGGCAGCGCCGCGGCCACCTGCGCCT
>NZ_CAAAFT010000200.1:1047-5914 GCF_900634765.1 Candidatus Protofrankia californiensis
CCGTTGAGCATGCCGAATCCCCCAATATCCCCTGTACGACGCGTGATCCTAGCGCCGTCCGCCACGCCCGCCTGACTCGCCTGACTCAACCCGGCCAACCGCCGCCTACACCGCGACCGGAGCACCGCCGGCCCACGATCACCCGGCGCTCACAGGCCGGCTCGCCCTCACCAGCCGACTGCCCACCAGGGATCTGTTCTGTACGGACAGCATCAGTACGCTGCGTGATGATTTGTTGATCTCGCCAAGTTGGCGGAACACAGCGGTAAACACCGTCCTGGTGACGGGCCTGCGGCCCGTTCCTTCATCGGGACAAACCGAAACGCGACAACTCGTCATCCTTGAGTTCGCGGAGCCGATAGCGACCAGGTGTCTCGTATTGTTCGGCCTGCGCGAGCAGACCGTCCGACGTCGTGGGCCACAGCCGGATGCAGCCGGTCTCGTCCGCGGTGACCACGAGGGAGCCGTCCGGGGAGATGCTTGCCGCCGTGAGATGGCGCAGATGGGTGAACTTGCACAGTTCGATGCCGTTGACGGCATCCCACACCCGGGCGGTGCGATCCCGGCTCGCCGTGAGCAGCAGACCGGATGCCGAGAACTCCGCGACGAAGACCCCCTGGTCATGCTTCATCCGCGCGACCGGCTTGGCCACGTCGCTGATTTTGCCGTCTTCGCCCACGATGTCCACGCGCACGTGACCGAGGTTGTCCGCCGACACGAGATACGCGCCATCCGGACTGAAGGCGACCACCCGCACCGAGTCACCCTGGTAGCTCCAGCCGCACCGTGTCCCGTCCTTCAGCGACCAGACGCTGACGTCGCCGTCCGCGTCGCCGGTGGCGATCAGGCCGCCGCGGGGGCTGAATGCGACAGCGGTGAAGGGGTTGTTGAGCTCGACGGGATATTTCATGTCACATCCAGATGCGACGTTTCGGAGGAGGACCTTTTTCGAAGCGCCGGTCATACCGGTGGCCAAGACGCGACCGTCAGGGCTGAATGCGATCGGATGCACGCCACCCGGTAGAAATCTGGGGCGGTCTCGGCCGTCCAGCCGGCGAAGCGCGACCTTCGAGTCGTGTGATGTCGCGACGAGGGTCTGGTTCGGACTGACGGCGACGGCTGCCACGCGTGCGCCATGGTGCCATAGGGCGGTCTGACGCATGGCTTCGAGATCCCACAGGGCGACCACGCCGTCCGAGTCGCCGACCACGATCCGGTTGTCCCCACAGAATGCCACGGATTCGACGTATGTCCCGTGGGAGATCCGCCGAGCGGCTCCGCCCAGGGTGAGGTCCCACTGCCGGGCGAGGTGGAACGCGTCGGCACTCCACAACGTCGTGTCGTCAGCGCTGAAAGCCAGCGCGTGGGCATTTTCCTCGATCCGCGCTTGTTCCCGCCCGGATTCGACGTCCCAGAGCCGTGTCCAGCCGTCCCGTCCGACGGTCGCCACCGTTCTGCCGTCATGGCTGAACGCGATCAGATCGACGTTCTCCTCGTAGGGCAGCCGGCTGATCTCCTTGCCGGTCGCCGTCTCCCAGATCCGGGTCGTCGATGTCCTACCGATTGTCATCGTCGCGGCGAAGCGCCCGTCCGGGCTGAGCGCCCTCGTTCGGACCGACTCCCGGTCGGGATGGACGATGGTGACGGCTCTCCCGCCGAGGAGGACATTCTGGAAGAAATATTCCTCGCCATCGCGGAGCAGAGCCACTGACAGGTCGGCGCTGACAGCGACGAAATCTCCCGGACAGCTGGTCTCCCGAATTATTCCGCCGGTCTCCATGTCTCTGAAGACGCACCTTTTTCTGTTGATGGTGAGCAGGGTTCTCCCGTCGAGGCCAACGGGCTCGTCGTTTTCAGGCAGGGTGACCTGCCAGGAATCCCAGTCGTCGGTCCGGACGCAGAACAGCCCATTTCCCGTCTGTGTCACGATCATCGACCCGTCACGGCTTATTATCGGTGTACCGTCGCGGGGATAAATCTGGCATGCACCATCAGCGGTGCGGCAGACGAACAGTTTTTCAGTGCTGGTCGCGGCCACGACCGAGCCGTCGGCGGCGAAGGATGCTTCCGTGAACATAATATCGTCGTCAACAGCCCGTAGCCGCAGGAGAGGGGGAGTGCGGGCCAGTACCTGCCGCAGCGCCCGGTCACCCTCCGGGGTGGCAGCCGTGTGTAGCGATTCGATGCCCCCCAGGAGGGCAGCCTGCAGGGACAGGCTGCTGTTTACCGTCATGTCGGTGACGGCCGCCGCGAGGGCCCGCGCTCGGGATTCGGCCGCGCTGCGTCTGGCCCATTCGCGTTCGCGTTCCACACGAGCGTGTTCCTCCGCGCTGTAGTGGACGAACGCCGCCACTTCCGCACTGATCTCGTGCTTTCGCTCGGCGACCCATGCCTCCGCCTTCGACAGCAGCGCGCCGGTCAGCGGCTCGTGGTCCTTCATCCGGCCGATGACCTGGTCGCGTAGGCGTATGTACTCGGCGTTGTCGGTCAGCCAGGCGCCAAGCGGTGGCCAGGCGGACAGCAACGCCTCGTGCGCGATGTCGAGCCATACCTCGGCGGGTTCCTCCGCTGCCCCGGCCGTGCTGTCCGTGACCAGCAGACGAGCCTCCACGAAGCACATCAGGGCCTGCTGGGCGCGCTCGTCGAAGTCGCGGATACGTACCCGTCGCCGGATACGTCGGCCGTTCTCGTCGATCGAGACAAGCCGTGCGACCGCTGTGAGCACCTTGTTCTCGGTCAGACGCGATTTCTTCACGGCCTGGTCCAGCGCCTTCTTCGCCTGATCGGCGAGAATCTGCTGCACCCCGCCCATGGCCGTGTATGTCTCGAGTGAGATCTGGCTGGCTCGGCCGCGCCCTTCGGTCAGGCGTTCGAGAGTGAACGCGAGCAGCGGCAGGGCGGCACCCGAGCCCGTGTCCGATACCAGCGCGTCGACGAGTTCGCGGGCGAAATACAGCGCGCCCCGCTGGGCGGGTTTCTCGATCACCTCGCGCAGGCCCGGTGGGTCGAGCAGACCCACGGCGTACGTGTCGAAGCGGGTGCCCGCGAACCCCGGGGCGAGTATCAGCTCGTCCAGGAACTCCGAGCGTATGGTCATCGCGACGGTCAGCGAACTAGTGAGTAGGGCCTGCCGCACAGCGGTCAGGAAGGCCGTGTTCTGAGGCTGCGACTCCCCGCGCAGCAGTTCCTCCGCCTGGTCCACCGTCAGCAGCACCCGCCCCTCCCCACCGGGACGGACAAGCAGCAGATCATCGACGATCCGCGACAGCCCGTCCTCGTCGGCGAGCCGTTCCTGTAGGTCCAAAGGGGTCAGCCGAAGAGCGCTCATGGGCAGGTCGTAGTTGACGGCATATGCGCTGATCTTCTGGGACAGCGCCCGAATGGGATCATCCCGTGGCACCAGCGGGGGAAGGAGCACAAATTCCGGCGACGACCGATCCAACTCGGGCAGTACCCCGGCGTTCACGAGCGACGACTTGCCGCAGCCGGACGGGCCGACGACAACCACCACGTCGGGCTCGCCCCGGCGTGGCGGTCGACGCAACAGCCCGGTGAGGTTACGGACGTCCGGGTCCCGCCCGAAGAAATAGTCAGCGTTGGCCGAAGTGAACGACTGCAGGCCCGGAAAGGGATGGACGCCGGTCGTAGCGGGAGCGAGCGGTGCGAGTCGCTGAAGGACGCCACCCTTCGCCTCGGCGAAGTCAACCTCCTGATAACGCTTCAGGTAATCATGGCGCTTCCCTTGTTCCAGCATGATCGGAAGTGCGATTCTGCCGTACTCGACGGCCAGCGCCATCTCGATGTGGCACCACTGCGATGTGTGAAAATGCCCGCTCAGCAGGAAGACGACCGCGTCGCACTGCCGCAGCTTCTCACGGATCCAGTCGGACCAGTCGGCGCCCGCCGGTACGCCGTACCGGCGGTCATGGGCGAGGAACGGCTCATGCCCGGCGTCGGCAAGCCACCTGCTGACCTCACCCGCCTTCTCGTAATCCTCGCTGGCGTGACTGATGAAGACCTGCACCTTCGACGTTCCCCCGTCCGGTTGTACCCGCACGCCGCCTATCCCTCGGTGTCGAGCCGCGACCCAAGCAGTCCGAAGCCATACATTACCGGCTCGGTTCAGCAGCGCTGTCCACAGCAGCGACAGGGGCCATGCCGCTTTCCAGTTGGGTCGTATCATCGCTCTCGCGAAGGCGATGTCTATCCTGCTGTGTACCTGACCGGACGGGTCAGGTACACAGCACTGGTCAACGGCCAGGACATCACCCGGGTCACCGAGAGCATCGGCGGCATCGAGGACGCAGCCCTCGATGCCGAGTCGGACCTGGCCGGCCTCCAGACCTCGGGTCTCGACAGCGCGCTTCCCATCCTGGAAGCGGTGGCAGCGGACGGGCCGGACTGGATCACCCGGGAGCTGGAACGACGCGAACGTTGGTCGCACGACTGGGACTGGTACGAATAGGTCGCGTCCGGTGCTGCGGGGTACGGAGGGCTTCCGGGTTTTGGATGGCTGGGTTTCGGCGCGTGGGCCGGACGGCATAGGCAGGGCGCCCGCCGAGACGTACCTCGGCCGTGGGCATGACGTCGTTGTCGTCGGCCGTGACGAGACGAAGGGGCAGGAGTTCCTCGACATTACGGGCGGCATCGGCGCCGGCGCCGGGGCGTACTTCGTGCGGGCGGAGAAGTGTCCCCGGAGCCGACCCGCGGGCTTCGCAGGCTGTATGTCGCCCTTACCCGCGCGGTCACCTCCCTCACCATCGTGCACCCCGGTGATCTGCCCGCGGCGCTCGGACCGCAGTCATGAGCCCTCCCGCCGTCCGGTCTCCGCACCGGAGCTCATCGGTTTTTCGGTTCCCGCCCGAAG
>NZ_CAAAFT010000200.1:5939-6926 GCF_900634765.1 Candidatus Protofrankia californiensis
CGGCGCTCGGACCGCAGTCATGAGCCCTCCCGCCGTCCGGTCTCCGCACCGGAGCTCATCGGTTTTTCGGTTCCCGCCCGAAGTTTCCGCTCTGCGTGGACGGCGCGGCCGAGCACCAGTTCGGCGAGGAGCGGCGGGGAGCTGTCCCGGACATGCCCTCGAATCCAGTTCCCGAGTGTCGTCAACCTTGGGTTGACGGATGGGAATCGTCAACCAATGATTGACGCATGACGACTCCAATCCGGCTCGACGACCTGATCGAGGCCATCAAGAAGGTGCACTCCGACGTGCTCGACCAGCTTTCCGACGCGGTCATCGCCGCCGATCACCTCGGCGACGTGGCGGACCATCTGATCGGCCACTTCGTCGACCAGGCACGACGCTCGGGCGCGTCCTGGACGGACATCGGCAGGAGTATGGGGGTCACCAAGCAGGCAGCGCAGAAGCGTTTCGTTCCGAAGGGTCCCGGCGAACCGTCGGATCTCGACCCCAGCCAGGGATTCAGCCGGTTCACCGAGCGGGCGAGAAACGCCGTGATGGCGGCGCAGAACGAAGCCCGTGCGGCGGACAACGACGAGATCCGCCCTGAGCACCTGGTGCTGGGGCTCCTGAGCGAGCCGGACGCACTCGCCGCAGAGTCGATCGTCGCGCAGGGCGTGCCGCTGGAAACCGTCCGGCGGACCGTAACCGCGACGCTGCCGCCTCCGGCCGAGCAGGTGCCCGGCATCGTCCCATTCGATGCACGGGCGAAAAAGGCGCTGGAACTCACATTCCGGGAGGCCCTGCGGATGGGCCACAACTACATCGGGACCGAGCACATCCTGCTCGCCCTGCTGGAACTCGAAGACGGCACGGGCGTGCTCGTCGGCCTCGGCGTCGACAAGGCGACCGCCGCAGCCCACATCACCGCCGCCGTGGCCGGGAAAACGCCTTGACCTGAAGTCGGGTTCAGTTCGTAGTGTCCCTATGCGTCGGCGGGGTGGCGGT
>NZ_CAAAFT010000201.1:0-10349 GCF_900634765.1 Candidatus Protofrankia californiensis
GTCCACCGTTGAGCATGCCGAATCCCCCAATATCCCCTGTACGATGCGTGATCCTAGCGCCGTCCGATGCGCCCGGCCGACCCGCCTGACGCAACCCGGACGGCTCGGTGGCCTGCACGGTGGTCGTGCGCCGCGGCCTGGGGTGCACGCTGACCAGGCCCAGCGTCCGCATCAGACGCTGCACCCGCTTGTAGGCGACCTTGATCCCTTGCCGGTGGATCTCGTGGAAAATCCGTCGCACACCGTACCGTCCCTGACGAAAATCGAAGATTGATTTTATCTTTGTGGACAGGGCGGCGTCGTCCTTGTCGTGTTGCGACGGGCCTCTTTTCTTCCATGCATAGTAACCCTGCCGGGAAACGTCGAGCTTGTCACACATGTACACGACGGAGAAACGGGAGACGCCGTCGGCCGGAGCGGCCTTCTTCGGAACGTGCGCAGAGATGAACTCGAACTTCACTTCTGCTGGCTCGCGAAGAAGGCTGCCGCTTTTTTAGGAACGCGACGTCCATCTGTGACTGTGCATACTTCTTACGGAGCTCGTCGAGTTCCGCCCGCTCCGACACCGACAGCGGCTCGTCGCCGGACGCGCTGTCTTCCTTCGCCTTCTTCACCCAGTTCCCCAACGTCGTCTCGTTGATGCCCAAGCTCTTCGCAACATCGGCGACTGATCGTCCCGAGTCGAGCACCAACCTTACGGCCTCGGTCTTATACTCCTGAGTGAACTTCCGGCGGCTTGACCCCATGTTGGCTCTTCCCTATGGACAGTAAACCTCAGGTCTCCTGTCCACGGAAGCGGGACCACTCCACAACTAACCCGCCGTGTCTCCTCAACGCATACCCGTAGGCCGGTGACCCCCCTGAATGGACACTCGCCGATCACATCCGGTCACATCTCGGACAATACGAGGATCGGCGAAGTCGTGGACCGGCTCGCTGGTCTGTTGGCCCGACATCCGGCGGATCAGGAGGCGCTCGGCCCGCTCGGCCAGGTGTATCGGGATCTCGATACCGGTACCAGGACAACCGTCCCGGTGCCGCCTTTTTACCGACCTCTACCGGACGCCGGAAAGATCCCACAGAAACACCGATTTGTTGATGACGGTCGTGCCCTCGGCGGCATCGCCGTCGCTGGTGCCGCCGACGGCCACGGTCGTGCCGTCCGGGGAGAACGCCAGCGCGTTCACATGATCGGTGTAGCCGGCCTGCGGCCAGCCCAGCGAGCGGACGGCGGACCGGTCGGAGACGTCCCACAGCCATACCCTGCCGACGCCGCCGGTATCGGTGGCGGCGGCCAGGGTGCGGCTGTCCGGAGAGAACATCACTGGCCGCACCCAGCCGGCGATGCCGGTCAGTGGCTGGCCCAGTGGACGGGTGGCGGACCGGTTGGAGACGTCCCACAGCCGCACTGTGCCGTCACCGCTGCCGGCGGCCAGGATGGATCCGTCCGGGGAGAACGCCACCGACCACACGAAGCTGGTGCGGCCGGCCTGTTGCTGGCCCAGTGAACGGACGGCGGAGCGGTTGGACAGATCCCACAACCGTACTGTGTCATCGCCGCTGCCGCCGGCGGTGGCCAGGGTGCGTCCGTCCGGGGAGAACGCCAGCGCGTTCACGTCCCCGGTGTGGCCGGTCAGCGGCTGGCCCAGTGAACGGACGGCGGACCGGTCGGAGAGATC
Source organism: Candidatus Protofrankia californiensis (assembly GCF_900634765.1). Taxonomy (NCBI): domain Bacteria; kingdom Bacillati; phylum Actinomycetota; class Actinomycetes; order Frankiales; family Frankiaceae; genus Protofrankia; species Candidatus Protofrankia californiensis. Next base: position 1,680 of record NZ_CAAAFT010000201.1, read on the forward strand.
CCACAATCGCACCGTATTGTCGTTGCTGGCGGTGGCCAGGATCGTGCTGTCGGGGGAGAACGCCAGCGCGTTCACGTCCCCGGTGTGGCCGGTGGTCAGCGGTTGGCCCAGTGAGCGGATGACGGACGGGTCGGAGACGTCCCACAGCTGTACTGTGTCGTCGCCGTAGCTTCTGGCGGTGGCCAGGGTGCGTCCGTCCGGGGAGAACACCAACACGTCTTCATAGGAAAGTTCCCCGGTCAGCTGGCCCAGCGAGCGGACGGCGGACCGGTCGGAGACGTCCCACAGCCGCACCGTGTAGTTGCCGTCATCGTAGCCGGTGGTGGCCAGGGTGCGTCCGTCGGCGGAGAACGCCACCGCGTTCGCGGAGATGTAGGTGTCGGTTACGTACCTGTACCAGATCGTGAAGGCTGTGCCGGTAACACCGAGGAGCAGTACGACTACGGCAGCGAGTATCCGGCGCCGTCGGCGCCGGGGGGTACGGCTCCGGCCTGCGCGCTCGGGCGTATCCGGGGGAGGGGTACGCCGCCGGATACGCCATACACCACGGCCGGCACCGCCTCCGGCACCACGGCCCGTGGACTTGTCACGGCCGGTGGATCTGTCACCGGAGGCGTCCGCTTTTGCCTGCGACGCGGCCAGTCGTGTCGGAGGCAGGAATTCCGGTGGTGGGGCTGGTGGACGGGGGTGGTGTCCACCTGGAGTAGATGGTTGTTCGATCACCCGGCGGACGTCGTCGTCGAGACGCAGCCGGATTCCGCAGCGGGCGGTCCAGTCCGGGCCGTAGACGGTGGTGGCGGCGTGGGCGAGCTCGAGCGCGAACGCGTGCGCGGACGGCGGGCGCGCCGCCGGGTCCTTGGCCAGGGTGTGCAGGACCACCTCGGCCACCCGGGTGGGGACTCCCTCCGGCGGCGGGGGGAGCCGGTCGAGGTGGTGCTGCCACAGCACGCGCAACGGCAGTTTCGGGTCGAACGGCGGCTTCCCTGCCAGCAGGTGGTAGAGCATGACACCGAGGGCGTACAGGTCGGTGGTCGCCCCCAACCGGCCCCCCGTGATCTGTTCGGGGGACATGTACATCGGGGTGCCCTTGAGTGCGCTGGCGGTCGCCGCCGACCCCTCCACGAGTTTCGCGATCCCGAAGTCGGCGACCTTGAGCAGGCCGGCGGCGTCGAACAGCATGTTGTCGGGTTTGACGTCGCGGTGCAGCACTCCCCGGCCGTGGGCGTAGGACAGGGCTGTGGCCGCGGCCAGACCCACCGCGCAGGCGTCCCGCGGCGACATGCCGCTGCGGCGGCGGGTCAGCGTTCCCCCGCCGAGTAGTTCCATGACGATCAGGTGCAGGTTGTCGGTTTCGACATAGTCGTAGATCCGTACCACGTGTGGATGATCCAGAGCGGCGAGTACCTGCGCCTCGGCGGCGAAACTCGTTTCCGCCCCGTCATGCTCCGTCGCGAGGATTTTGATCGCGACATCCCGGTTCAGCCGGCGGTGCCGGCCAGCCAGTACCAGCCCGAACGCGCCCTGTCCGAGGACCGTGCCCAGCTCGTAGCCTGGTAACGCCGCAGCTACCCGCGCCTCGTTTATGATCACGGTGGAGGAGCTACGCCACGGCGGTGTCCCACCTCAACCGTCCCCCCCCGACATGAGCCGTAATTCTATCAGTGACCGATCCGTGGCGAGAGCGCGGATTGTCGGGAACGCGGCCTGTCAATGTGGCCCGGCCGGGACGAGATGTGGCCGGCTGGGACGAACGGGCAGGGTCAGGGAAGTCCGGCCCGGTTCAGCTCGTCCCGGAACGCGCGGCGGTTCTTGTGGTCGTTGCGGATCCGGCGCAGGTAGTCGGCGAACTCGGCGTCGGTTCCCGCCTGCCGGTGCCAGCGGCGGAGTTCGGCGACCTGGCTGGCGATCGCATGGTAGACGTTGCGCTTGTCGGCCCGGGACCGGGCTGTGTCGATGACGCGCACCAGCACGGGAATCGACGCGGCCGGATCCGTCGCCGCGCGGGCCCGGGCCACGCGCAGCCAGCCGGCGGAGTCGCAGCCGCCGCGCTGGGCCGCGGCCCACGCGCCCTCGACGCCGCCGTCCCACAACAGCAGCTCGACGAGGCGGCTGTTGCCGTGCTCGAAGGCGAACTCGTGCCGCGGCCAGGAGCCGGGCTCGGCCGGCCGTTCGAGGACGGCAAGCGCCTGGGCGCGCCACCGCTGCCAGGCCGGGAGCGGGCGCAGATGTTCGGCGAACCGCTGGAAGGCCCGCAGCCCGGGGTGCCGGCGGAAGCAGTACCATTCGGCCTCGGCCGCCTGCTCGTGACGCCCGGCGCGGCGTGTCGGCCACCGCCTGGTCGACTCGCTCGAGCTGGTCTGTGGCGAACGCGTCCTGGGCGTCGCGCAGCCGGCGGAGCGCCTCGTCAAACCGGCCGGCGTCACCCAGCACACCGGCGACGGTGACGAACCGGTCCGGCGTGGACAGGTCCCGGGAGAGCACCTCGACCCGTTCCTCGGTCGTTTCGGCGAGCGACAGGCGCAGCCGGTCGAGCACGCTGCGCCGGCCGCTGTAGTCGCTGCGCTGGCCGGGGGCGAGCGCCGGCAGTGCCGACCATTGCGCCGACACGACCTGTCGGCACCGCTGCAGGCCGGCCTCCCCGTAGACGTCCGCGTAGTCCTCTACCGCGTTGGCGAACACACCCCACTCGCTGTCGATCGCCCAGCGGGTCAGCCGGTCGGCCAGCGCCACCGGGTCCGGCCAGGCCGCCTCACATGCCTGCAGATGCAGCTGTTGGGCGGATTCCAGGACGTCGGTCATCTCACCGTTCTGGTCGACCCGCTCGACCGCGGACTCCAGCAGCCGAAGGGCGTCCTCGGCCAGTTCGACAGCCGAGGCCGCAAGCCCACGTTCCAGGATCTCCTCGATCGAGACGAGTACCTGGTAGGCGGAATGTACGTATCCACCGGTCTCGTCCCAGTCCAGGTACTCTGGCACGATCAACGTTCGTTCCAGCTGTTGGCGGAACCGGGTCAGGTCGGGCCCGTCCGGGTGGGCTTCGCTGGCCAGCGTCTCCCATTCGGCTCGCAGCACCGGATCGGCCTCGGCAACCCGCAGCAGCCGCTCGACAAGCCACGCGGTCGGCTGGCCGGCCAGGAACGCGGCGAGATCCGGCTTTGACTGACGATGCTGCGCGCTGTGCGGCGCGGCGCCGGCCGTGGTGGTGCCGCGTCGTCGTCCCCGTCGTCCCCGGCGGCGTCCAGCCAGGCCAGGGCCACTGCGACAGCGTGCTTGCAGAACACGCCGTCGACACCGAGTGGGCAGGAACATTCCGCGGTCAGACCGGCCCCGGTCAACTCGGCGTGGACCTGGTAGCGGCGAGTCCCCACCACCGTCGCGTCCACTGCCATGCCATCGACGTGCAACTCGACGACCGCGCCCTGACGGTGGTATGCCAGACCGCGGGCATAGTACAGGTGGCCGGCGTGAAGGCGGATCAGATCGCGATCCAGTACCAGAAGGGCCATACCCCGATCCTTCACCTACCGGCCGGCAGCCAGCGCGGGCAGGTACCCGCTGCCAAGAACGGGCGGACAGACAGACACGCGACGTCCCGGCCCAGAAGAGCACGCCTTTCTTTAGTTTCTTCTTCGCCCGAGCCGGGATCGGCGTCATCTCACGCCGTCCAGGTCCGTCCGTCATACCGGCTGCCACCTCTGACGACGGCTGGATCAGACCCGGTTGCTCGGGCGCGGCACGATAGCGTGGTGGGGCGGGACGATCTTCAACTTGGGCGGGGCTACTTCGGGACCGGGGCGTTGGGGCATGGTGGCAGGCTCAACGATCTGCTCGGTGTCAGCTTCACCGACACATACAAAGAGAGTCGGATCGGATATGTCCTGTTTCATCCAGGTATCGTGTCGACCAGTTTTTCCGGGGAGTATGATGCGGCGGCAGCGGCGCAGGTGGCGGGTCTGAAGGTATTCGGTAAGTCGGTGCAGGAGAGCATCGCGCAGATTATTCCCTGTATCGATTCGCCGCCTGTCGATCGTCTGAGTGCGTTTGTGGAGGGTAGGCGGATCGCGGTGGACAACAGGTTCTTCGACAGTCAGGACGCTGCGCGTCTCCATAAGATTACCGAGGGGTTGCTCGCGGGCTGACCCGGAAGACGGTCCGCACGTCCCCACGCTACTGATCACGGTTCGCGCTGTCGGCGGTATTCAATGAAGATCATATTGATGGCGGGAGTAGCATCCAGATCGGGTTTCAGCCGGTGCAGGCGGCGGCCGTCCACAAGAAGCGGGTGGTTGCGAGACATGGAGGTGGTACGTACCGGCGGAGTACCGGTGGTACACCGAATGCGACCAGGCGGCCACGAATGCGCGTGAATGGGGTGAGCGCTTCGAGCGGACGTCGAGGAACGAACGGGTGCCGAGGAAGTAGCAGCGCTTTTCGGTTATGCTACCTTGGCTCACTGTGGTGGGAGAGCCGTTGAGTCTTCGGGAGCGGAAGAAGCAGCGCACCCACGATGCCCTGTCCGCGGCGGCTATCTCGTTGTTTCTTGAGCGCGGGTTCGACAACGTCTCCGTCGCCGAGGTGGCAGCGGCTGCCGAGGTGTCGAAGCCGACGTTGTTCACGTACTTCCCCAGCAAAGAGGACCTGGTCCTCCACCGCATCGTCGACCATCATGGAGAAGCCGCTCGCGTCGTCCGGGAACGGCCTTCCGGCGAGACGCCCCTGGCTGCGTTGGAGAGGTATTTCATCGCCGGGCTCGAACGTCGCGACCCGGTGACCGGGCTCAATGACGACCGTGAGGTGCTTGCCTACCACGGTATGGTCTTCTCCACGCCGAGCCTGGCCGGTCGGCTGGCACAGTACGCCGCGCGGGACGAGGAAATGCTTGCGGCGGCACTTGCCGAGTCGGCGCCGAATGCCGGCGAACTCGCTGCGGCGCTGGCGGCCGGTCAGATCGTCGCCGTCCGGCGCGTCCTGGCCCGGGAGAACTGGCGACAGCTGACAGCGAAGCGGTCCGTCGCGCAGGTGTTTCCAGACGCGGTCACAGCCGCCCGGCAGGCATTTCAGTCGCTGCGTGAGGGTCTCGCCGACTACGCGTGAGCCGCGTCGTTTCGGGTTTCGGACGGGGTGCGGATCCGCTCCTTTTCCGTGCTGTCGTTCCGTGCTGTCGCCGGCTGTGGCCACGTCGCTGGCTGTGGCCACTTGGTCGGATGCGCCGAGACGATAGTATGATCCGGTAAAAATATTTACCGAGTAAAGTAAAGAGAGGCTCCGTGAGCGCTGGAAGCGACGACGAGCTGCGCAAGGAGCGGGAGCATCTGCGCCGCAGCCAGCTCGCCCTGCAGGGCATGCACCAGCAGGCGCGGGAGATGGAGATCGCCGGAGGCGACCCGGTGGTGGACAAAGTGACGATCGCGCACCTGAAGGCCGCCAGGGAGCGCATGCTGGCCACCTTCACCGACCAGGACGAGGCGGCGCCGCTGTTCTTCGGGCGGCTCGACTACACGAAGGATGCGCCAACCGTCCCGGACCAGCGCATCTACCTCGGGCGGCGGCTCGTCCGGGAGGCTGCGGGTGACGACCCGCTGGTGGTCGACTGGCGGGCCGAGGTCGCCCGGCCGTTCTACCGGGCGCACCCGGGCGACCCGATGGGCCTCACCGCCCGGCGGCGGTTCGGTTTCGACCGCGGGGAACTGACCGCCTTCGAGGATGAACCGCTCACCGCCGCCACGTCCACGGTGTCCGGCAAGCTCCTGGAACAGGAGATCGAACGGCCTCGATCCGGGCCGATGCGTGACATCGTCGCCACGATCCAACCGGAGCAGGACGACATAGTCCGGGCTGATATCGCGACCAGCATCTGCGTCCAGGGCGCCCCGGGAACCGGGAAGACCGCTGTCGGCCTGCATCGCGCCGCCTATCTGCTGTATACCAACCGTGAGTGGCTGCAGCGTGCGGGAGTACTCGTCGTCGGCCCGAACCGCGCGTTCCTCGGTTATATCGCCACGGTGCTTCCGGCCCTCGGCGAGTTCACGGTAACCCAGCGCAGCGTCACCGACTTCCTCGACACCGTCACGGTAGGCCGGACCGACTCGGCCGAGGTTGCCGTACTCAAAGGCGACGCTCGCATGGCGACCGTCATCCGGCGCGCGCTGGACGGCGCGGTCCGTGCGCCGAGCGCGCCGGTCAGGATCGTCACGGGGACGGGCCGCTGGACGGTCGGCACGGACGAGACAACGGAGATTCTGGCCGCGCTGCGGTCAGCTCCCTTCCGTTACGGAGCCGGGCGGGCCATGCTCGCGCGACGGATCGCCTCCGCCGTGCGCCGCCAGGCGGAGGCCACTGGAGGGGATGTCACCGACAGGGCGCTGGAGACGCTGGCCCGCAGCCGGCCCGTCCGGGACGCACTCGAGGCGATCTGGCCGAAGATCGATGGCCCCATGCTCGTCCATCGCCTGTTCACCGACGCGGCCTTCCTGGCCGCCGCCGCCGACGGGGTGCTCACCGCCGACGAGCAGCGGCTGCTGCTCGCGCCCGGGGGGCCGGCTCGTGGCGTCCGGACCGCCCGCTGGTCGCTGGCTGACACGTACTGCGTCGACGAGGCGCAGGACCTGATCGAGAAGGTGCCCGGTTACGGCCATGTGATCGTTGACGAGGCCCAGGACCTGTCCGCCATGCAGTGCCGGGCGCTCGCCCGAAGGTGTGAGGACGGCTCGCTGACCGTCCTCGGTGATCTTGCCCAGGGTACGTCGGCGTGGGCCGCGAACTCCTGGTCGACGATCCTGTCCCAGCTGGGTAAACCGTCCGCCCATCTCGAGGTACTGACCCGCAGTCACCGCGTGCCGGCGGAGATCCTGGCGTTCGCGAACCGACTGCTCCCGCGCATCGCCCCGGACCTGCCGGCCGCGCGTTCGGTCAGAAGCGTCCCGGGGGCGTTGACGCTGGCCCGGACCGATCCCGGTCTGCTCGTCGCGGAGGTGACCGAGCAGGCCCGGCGGGCGCTGAAGAGCGAGGGTTCGATGGCCGTGGTGGCAGCCGACCGGTTCGTGCCCACGCTGACCGCGGCGCTGCGCGACGTCGACCTTCCGATCGTCGAACTGCGTGACGACACCGCTGTCGGCCGCGCGTCGCTGGTCCCCGCGTCCCTGGCGAAGGGCCTGGAGTTCGACCACGTCGTCCTCGTGGACCCGGCCGCGATCGTGGCGGGGGAAGGGGAGCCGACCCGCGGGCTGCGCAGGCTGTACGTGGCCTTCACCCGCGCGGTCACCTCTCTCACCGTCGTGCACCCCGGTGATCTGCCCGCGGCGCTCGGAGCGCAGCCATGAGCCCTCCCGCCGTCCGGCCCCCGTACCGGAGTGCGCCGGTGTTTCGGTTCCCGCCCGAAGCTTTCCGCTCCGGACCTGCCGGATCGGGCTACAGGACCCGGACCGGGGTGCCCTCGTGCCAGGCGAGGATGTCCTCGATGATCTGTTCGTAGAACGTCCGGTAGCCGTCGGTGGTGACGTAGCCGATGTGGGGGAGCAGCAGGGTGTTGCGCAGCGCTCGCAGGGGATGGTCGATCGGCAGGGGTTCGACGTCGTAGACGTCCAGGCCGGCTCCGGCGATGTGCCGCTCGCGCAGGACCTCCAGGAGCGCGCTCTCGTCGACGATCGGGCCGCGGGAGGTGTTGACCAGGTAGGCCGACGGTTTCATGAGGGCGAGGTCGGCGGCGCCGATCAGGCCCCGGGTCGTGTCCGACAACGGCATGTGGATGGTGATCACGTCGGAGTCGGTGAACAGTTCCTGTTTGCTGACGGCGCGGACGCCGTGCGGGGCTGCGCGTTCCGCGGTCAGGTGCGGCGACCATGCGATGACCGACATGCCGAATGCCTGCGCCAGCCTGGCAACCGGTGTGCCGAGGCGGCCGAGACCGACGACACCGAGGGTGTGGCCGGACAGGCCGGGACCGATGGTGTGCTGCCAGCCGCCGGCGCGTATGGCGGCGTCCTCCTGGGCGAAGTGCCGGGTGAGCGCGATGATCATTCCGATGGTGAGTTCGGGCATCGCGTTACCCGATCCGGTGGTGCCGCAGACGGTGACGCCCTGTCGTCTGGCCGCGTCGAGGTCGATTGCCGCGTTGGCCATTCCGGTGGTGACCAGCAGCCGGAGCGCGGGCAGCGTCTGTATCAGACTGGCCGGGAACCGCGTTCGTTCGCGCATCGCGACGACTATCTCGCTGCCGCGCAGGCGCCGGGTCAGCGTGTCGTGGTCGGGGATGTGCTCGCTGATCACGTCTATCGAGTAGCGGCTGCGCACCGCCGACCAGTCGGCGCTGGTGAGCGCCACCTGCTGGTAGTCGTCCAGGATCGTCACGGTCGGCATGGGGGTCAGCCCACCGAGCAGGCGTGCCGGCCGTCGGCCGGCCGGAATTCCGTGGCCTTCGCCAGGCAGCCGCGGCATGCCGCGGCGGTCGCTCCGGAGAGGGTTTCGCTCATGGCTGCTCCTGGGCACGGGCGGACGGGAAATTCTCACGTTATGGGCTGCGGGACATGCTGCGCCCTGTCAAATCTACTGATCAGACCCGGCAGCCACCGCGGCGACCTGGGTCTTCATGCGCGTCGGGCTGTGGCCGGGAAAACGCCTTGACCTGAAGTCGGGTTCAGCTCGTAGTGTCCCTATGCGTCGGCGGGATGGTGA
>NZ_CAAAFT010000202.1:0-1310 GCF_900634765.1 Candidatus Protofrankia californiensis
CGTTCGTTGCTCGTGCGGCCATCGGCCCACCGGCTGGTCCGGCTGGTCCCGGAACGGGGACGGGACGGGCGGCAGAGCTGACACCGCTGTCCGGTCGCGTGGGGTGGCACCGCGGCACGCCCCTGACCGGTACGGCGGTATGACAGCGTTGCCACCGTCCGGACTATCGTTCCGCTTCGCCTCGTCCCGCCGCAGAGAGAGACTGCATGCTGATCCGACTTCTGCGGGCCAACCTCGGCCCCTATGTTCGGCCGATCGCGATCCTGATCGGCCTGCAGCTGCTGGCGACGATCGCCATGCTGTACCTGCCGACCCTGAACGCCGACATCATCGACCACGGGGTGATCGTCGGCGACACCGGCTACATCCTGCGCACTGGCGGGATCATGCTCGGGATCGCCGTCGTGCAGATCCTCTGCTCCGGTGCCGCGGTGTACTTCGGCGCCCAGACCGCGATGGCGTTCGGCCGGGACGTCCGGGCGGCCGTGTTCGACCGGGTGCAGTCGTTCTCCGCCCGCGAGATCGGCCGGTTCGGCACACCCTCCCTGATCACCCGGGCCACGAACGACGTCCAGCAGGTTCAGATGCTGGTACTTATGATCTTCATGCTGATGGTATCCGCGCCCATCATGTGCCTGGGTGGCATCGCGCTGGCCGTGCGTCAGGACGCCGGGCTGTCCACTCTGCTCGTCGTGATCGTGCCGGTTCTCGGAGTGATCATCAGCCTGATCGTGCGCCGGATGCGGCCGCTGGGCCGGGCGATGCAGGAACGCCTCGACACCGTCAACCGGATCCTGCGTGAGCAGATCAGCGGGTTGCGAGTGATCCGCGCATTCGTCCGGGACGACCACGAGCAGCGCCGGTTCGGGGTGGCCAACGCCGAGCTGACCGACGTCTCGCTGCGGTTCGGCCGGCTGATGGCGTTGATGTTCCCGCTGGTGCTCACGGTGGTGAACGTCGCCAGTGTGGCCGTGCTGTGGTTCGGCGCGCACCGTATCGACGCCGGCCACATGCAGATCGGCGCGCTCACCGCGTTCCTCAGCTACCTCATGCAGATCCTGATGTCCGTGATGATGGCCACCTTCATGTTCATGATGATTCCTCGGGCCGAGGTGTGCGCGGAACGCATCCAGGAGGTGTTGGAGACCGAGTCCACCCTGCTGCCGCCGGCGAATCCGGTGTGTTCCCTTGACCGGCACGGCGAGCTGGAGCTGCGTGACGTCGGGTTTCACTACCCGGGAGCGGAGGCGGCGGTGCTGCGCGGGATCGCTCTGCGGGCTCGGCCCGGCCAGACCACCGCGATCATCGGC
>NZ_CAAAFT010000202.1:1335-3500 GCF_900634765.1 Candidatus Protofrankia californiensis
GTGCTGCGCGGGATCGCTCTGCGGGCTCGGCCCGGCCAGACCACCGCGATCATCGGCAGTACCGGTAGCGGCAAGACGACGCTGATCGGCCTGATCCCACGGCTGGCCGACGCCAGCGAGGGCGCTGTCCTCGTCGACGGCGTCGACGTCCGGGAACTCGACCCGGCGCTGCTCGCCGCCACCGTCGGGCTGGTGCCACAGAAGCCCTACCTGTTCTCCGGCACCATCGCGACCAACCTGCGCTACGGCAATCCGGACGCCACCGACGACCAGCTGTGGCACGCACTGGAGATCGCGCAGGCGAGGGAGTTCGTCGAGGCCATGCCCGACGGCCTGAACACCGTGATCGCCCAGGGTGGGACGAACGTCTCCGGTGGCCAGCGGCAGCGTCTCGCGATCGCCCGGGTGCTGGTCCACCGTCCGGAGATCTACCTGTTCGACGACTCGTTCTCGGCCCTCGACTACGCCACCGACGCGCGCCTGCGTGCCGCGCTCGCCCAGGAGACCGCGAGTGCGACCGTTGTGATCGTCGCCCAGCGGGTCGCCACCATCCGTGATGCCGACCAGATCATCGTGCTGGACGGCGGCGAGATTGTCGGCACCGGCACCCATCATCAGCTGATGGCGGGCAACGCCACCTACCGGGAGATCGTTCTCTCCCAGCTCACCGAGGAGGAGGCCGCGTGACCAGCCCAGCGCCAGCGCCAGCGCCAGCACCAGCAGCGGCGGTGCCGCGCCGGGGTCCGGCGCCGATGGGCGGTCCGTCCCGCTTCTTCATGAGTCAGGGCGCGGCGGAGAAGTCGATGGACTTCTCCGGGTCGAGCCGCCGGCTGCTCGGCCTGCTGCGTCCGCAGTACCACCTGTTCATCGCGGTGATCGTGCTGGCGACGGCGAGCGTCGGGCTCACCGTGCTCGGCCCGCGGCTGCTCGGGCATGCCACCGACCTGGTGTTCGCCGGGATCTTCAGCCGGCGGCTGCCGGCCGGCACGTCGAAGGCCGAGGCCGTCGCCGAACTGCGCGCCACCGGCCACGGCACCCAGGCCGACCTGCTCGCCTCACTCGACGTCACCCCCGGCCAGGGGATGGACTTCGGCGCCATCGGCTCCGTGCTGTTGTGGGTGCTCGTCGTCTACGCGCTGGCCGGGCTGTGCGGCGTCGCGCAGGCCAGGCTCGCGAACCTGGGGCTGCAGCGGGTGATCGGCACGCTGCGCGAGGACGTGCAGGCCAAGATCTCCCGGTTGCCGCTGCGCTACTTCGACCGCCAGTCGCGGGGTGAGGTGCTCAGCCGGGTCACCAACGACATAGACAACCTCGGGCAGAGCCTGCAGCAGAGCCTGTCGCAGATCATCGCGTCAGTGCTGACCATCGTCGGCGTGCTGTCGATGATGATCTGGATCTCCTGGGTACTCGCGTTGATCGCGTTGGTCACGGTGCCGGTGTCGATCCTGATCGCGACGCGGATCGGGAAGCTGGCACAGCCGCAGTTCGTCACCCAGTGGAAGGTCACCGGTCGTCTCAACGCGCACGTCGAGGAGATGTACACCGGGCACGCGCTGGTCCAGGCGTTCGGCCGCCAGGAGGAGTCCGCACAGATCTTCCGTGACTTCAACGAGCGGCTCTACGCCGCCAGCTGGCGCGCCCAGTTCATCTCCGGGCTCATGCAGCCGGCGATGATGTTCATCGGGAACCTCAACTACGTGCTGGTGGCGGTCGTCGGCGGGCTGCGGGTCGCCTCCGGCTCGCTGTCGATCGGCGACGTGCAGGCGTTCGTCCAGTATTCCCGGCAGTTCAGCCAGCCGCTCTCCCAGGTCGCCAGCATGGCGAATCTGGTGCAGTCCGGGGTTGCCTCGGCGGAGCGGGTGTTCGACCTGCTCGACACCGCCGAGCAGGAACCCGACCCCGTCACCCCGGCGCACCCGGACCGGCTGCGCGGCCGGGTCGCCTTCGAACACGTCGCGTTCCGCTATGAGCCGGACAAGCCGCTGATCGAGGACCTGTCGCTGACCGCGGAACCCGGTCACACCGTCGCGATCGTCGGCCCCACCGGTGCCGGAAAGACCACCCTGATCAACCTGCTGATGCGGTTCTACGAGGTCACCGGCGGCCGGATCACCCTGGACGGGGTCGACATCGCCGCGATGTCGCGGGAGGAGCTGCGGGCGAGC
>NZ_CAAAFT010000202.1:3885-4655 GCF_900634765.1 Candidatus Protofrankia californiensis
GGATCACCCTGGACGGGGTCGACATCGCCGCGATGTCGCGGGAGGAGCTGCGGGCGAGCATCGGCATGGTGCTGCAGGACACCTGGCTGTTCGGCGGCACCATCGCGGAGAACATCGCCTACGGCGCCGAGGGCGCCACCCGGGAGCAGATCGTCGCGGCGGCCACTGCCGCGCATGTCGACCGGTTCGTGCGCACCCTGCCGGCCGGCTACGACACGGTGCTCGACGACGAGGGTGCCGGCGTCAGCGGCGGGGAGCGGCAGCTGATCACCATTGCCCGGGCGTTCCTCGCCGAACCCCTGATCCTCGTCCTGGACGAGGCGACCAGCTCGGTGGACACCCGCACCGAGGTACTGATCCAACGGGCCATGTCGACCCTGCGGGTGGGGCGTACCGCGTTCGTGATCGCGCACCGGCTGTCGACGATCCGGGACGCGGACACCATCCTGGTGATGGAGAACGGCGCGATCGTCGAACAGGGCGACCACACCAGCCTGCTCGCCGCCGCCGGCGCCTACGCCCGTCTGTACCAGGCCCAGTTCGCCCAAGCCGTCGCCGAGGTTTAAGATCACCGGGCTCTGAGCCGCCGGGGTCTGGTCGGCGAGATCTCGTGGAGTCGGCGGTGGCGGTGGTTCCGGCGGACAACGACAGGACACGACTCGGGTCTCGGCAGGTGGTCGGTCGCGTCTCGGCAGGTGAGCCGCCGGCCGTAAAGTCGCCGGTGACGGCCCGTGCCCCGGGGCCGTGGAGGGTGGTGACCGGTGCGGCGG
>NZ_CAAAFT010000203.1:0-1409 GCF_900634765.1 Candidatus Protofrankia californiensis
CAGAGCCTGATCAGCGTGCTGCGGCAGCTCCGGGCCGGTTTCACCCAGCGGCCCGCCGCGTTCCCCGCGTCCGTGGCGTTGTGCGGCCTGCGGGACGTACGTGATTACAAGGCCGCAGCAGGCGGCGACCCGTCCCGACTGGGTACCGCCAGCCCGTTCAACATCAAGCTGGAGTCGTTGCGGCTGGGGGACTTCACCCCCGACGAGGTCGGTGAGCTCTATGCCCAGCACACCGCCGAGACCGGGCAGGAGTTCACCCCGGACGCGGTCGACCGGGCGATCGAGCTGACCGCCGGGCAGCCCTGGCTGGTCAACGCGCTGGTCCGTGAGGTCGTCGAGAAGATCGGCGTCCCGACCGCGGAGTCGATCACTGCCGAGCATATGGAACAGGCCAAGGAACAGCTCATCCTGGCCCGCGCCACCCATCTGGACTCCCTGGCCGCCCGGCTGGCCGAACCCCGTGTGCGCCGCATCCTGGAGCCCGTCCTGGCCGGCACCCTGGTCACCCTCGACCCCTACGACGACGATCTGACCTACGTTCGCGACCTCGGCCTGATCACTCCCCGTAACCCACTTCGCATCGCCAACCCGATCTACCGGGAGGTGATCGCTCGGGTCCTGGCCACCGGTGTCGAGGTCAACGTGCTCGCCGACCCGCGGACGTTCGTGCTGCCCGACGGGCGGCTCGACTTCCCCCGGCTGCTGGCCGAGTTCGCCGACTTCTGGCGGGAACACGGCGAGATCCTCACCCGCGCCCAGCACTACCACGAGGCCGCCCCACAGCTCGTCCTCATGGGCTTCCTGCAGCGGGTCGTCAACGGCGGCGGCTACGTCGAACGCGAGTACGGCATCGGCCGCGGCCGGATCGACCTGCTGGTGCGCTGGCCCTGGACCACCTCGGACGGCACCCGCCGGTGGCAGCGGGAGGCGATCGAGCTCAAGGTGTGGCGCTCCGGGGAACCCGACCCCCTCGCCAAAGGGCTGACCCAGCTCGACGGCTACCTCGACCGGCTCCACCTCGACCACGGTGTGCTCGTGCTGTTCGACCGCCGACCCGACGCCGCCCCCATCACCGAACGCACCGGGTTCGACAAGGCCACCAGCCCCGCCGGCCGCACCATCACCCTCCTGCGGGCCTGACCTTCCGGCCCGTGGGCCGCTCGGCCGCCGCCGCAACGTCGCTCCCGGCGACCTTTGCACGCTCCCCGACCGGGCCGACATCATCCCGGCCGGGGAGCGGCAGGGCTCCGGCGTGATTGGTGATTGTTCGGTCTGTCCGGTTGTCAGTCCGTGCAGGTAGAGGGCATCAGCGACAATGGTGTGGTCGCATCGGCCTTCAGGGATGTAGAGGTAGCCGGCGTCCTTGAGCGCCCTGATGACGGCTGCGCGGAAGGTGACGAGGTTGACCG
>NZ_CAAAFT010000203.1:1434-2806 GCF_900634765.1 Candidatus Protofrankia californiensis
GGGTGGGTATGCGACACGCTGGCGAGGTAGCGGTACGGGCATGACCCCATGAAGTGATCATGGTGTGGTCCCTCGCTTCGGTTGTCTTGGCGGACACCCGAGACCTACCACTCGGCAGATCTCAGGCGGGGACCGCCACCCCGACTTCTATGACGTCCGAGACAACCTCCGGTTCTGCCGCGACCGCTGGACTGCCGGTTCACCCTGCTGGTCGCCCCGGCCACGGGCATCTGGCTGCCGTGATCACGGGTAAGTAGTCGCATGGCCGGGGACAGTTGCGGTGCCGTCCTTGCGCGGCCCGACGGCACCCGCTAACGTACAACTCGATGGTTGTACGTCAGGAGTCCGCCGACCACGCCGATCGTCTCTTCCACGCCCTGGCTGATGCGACACGGCGCGAGATCGTGGCCCTCACCCTGACCGGTGAGCACTCGGTCTCGGACCTCGCCCGGCGGTTCCCGATGAGTTTCGCGGCCGTCCAGAAGCACGTGGCGGTGCTGGAACGCGCCGGGCTGGTCGCCAAGCAACGACAGGGCCGGGAGCAGCGGGTGCGGGGCAACCCGGACGCCCTGCGCGAGGCCCATCGGCTGCTGGACCAGCTGGCGGCCGTATGGCGAGGGCGCATCGACCGGATCGGCGCGATCCTCGCCGATCCCGACCCAGGAGACAGCAAGGAGCACGCGCATGACCGTGATCGACGTTCAGAAGAACCCTGAAGCCCTCACACTGACGCTCACCGCACGGTTCGACGCGCCGCCAGCGCGGGTGTGGCAGGTCTGGCAGGACCCCCGCCAGCTCGAGCGGTGGTGGGGCCCGCCGACCTACCCCGCGACCGTCGTCGACCATGACCTGACCCCCGGCGGTGCGGTCACGTACTTCATGACCGGGCCGGAAGGCGACAAGCACTACGGCTGGTGGCGCATCCTGTCCGTCGACGCCCCGCACCGGCTGGAGTTCGAAGACGGCTTCGCCGACGACTCCGGCCGCCCCAGCCCCGACATGCCCGTCACGACCGCCCGCGTGCAGCTCACCGCAGACGGCGAGACGGGCACCGTGATGACGGTCGAGAGCACCTTCCCCACGCCTGAGGCGATGGAGCAGCTAGTGTCCATGGGCATGGTCGACGGCATGTCCGCGGCCCTGAGCCAGATCGACGCGCTGCTGGCCGGCCCCGCCGCCTGACGGGAGTCGCCACGGCGGCCTCGTGCGACCCTCGGTTCCGGTCGAGTGGGCGGATGGGCGGGTGATCTCGGCTCGGGCCGCGAGTGGATGGATGGACGACCGAAGTGCATCACCACGTGCGTGACGTCTCCTTCGGCGAGGACACCTCCACCAGCCGCACCGGCCACGGCCCGGTCAACCTCGCCACCCT
>NZ_CAAAFT010000204.1:0-12067 GCF_900634765.1 Candidatus Protofrankia californiensis
CGGCTGCACCTGCCTGACGACGTCCTGCCCGTACCGGCAACCAGCGCACCGGCAGCACCCACGATCGAGGTGACCAACGAGTCGAGCCTGTCCGCGGCCCGCCGCCTCGGCGGCGACGTGGCCTGCCTGGTGTTCGCCTCCGCCCGCCACCCCGGCGGAGGATTCCGCACCGGCGCCCAGGCCCAGGAGGAAAGCCTCGCCCGCTCCTCCGCGCTCTACGCCTGCCTGAGCGCCGTACCGCCGTTCTACGCCCACCATCACGCCCACCCGGACCTCACCTACAGCGATCGGGTGATCTACTCGCCGGCCGTGCCGGTGTTCCGTGACGACACCGGCGACCTGCTGGCCACGCCGTATCTGGTGTCGTTCCTGACCGCCGCCGCTCCCAACCGGACCGCGGTCCTGCACCACCAACCCGAACGCGCCGCCACCATCGCGACCGTCCTGCACCGGCGCGCCGCCCGCGTGCTGGCCGTGGCCGCCCACCACGGACACCGCCACCTGATCCTCGGCGCCTGGGGCTGCGGCGTCTTCGGCAACGAACCGGCCGCCGTCGCCGCCGCATTCGCCGCACACCTCCACCACAGTCAATGGTTCGACCATGTGGTGTTCGCTGTCCTCGACCGGCAGCCCGGCACACCTACCTACGCCGCATTCACCCGCGCCTTCTCCTAGCACTATCCCTGTAGCGATTTCCCTATCTGCTTAAGGCGGGTCGTGGGTCGATGGTCGGCGGTGTACCTCGGATAAATATCCTGCAGGATGTACACACGGCCGGTTTGAGACCAAGCCGACGAGGCCGAAGCTGGAGGGGTATTTCTTTGCCAATGGGTACTGCCGCTATTCGGCGCGGCGGTACTTTCCCGGAGCAGCACCGTAATGACGCTTGAACGCGCTGGCGAAGGCGAACTCCGACGCATAGCCGACCCTGCCCGCGATGACGCTCAGCGGGGCGTCGGACTCCCGCAGAAGCCGAGCGGCGATGGTCATCCGCCACCAGGTCAGGTAGCTCAGCGGCGGCTGACCGACGAGGGCTGCAAAGCGCCGGGCGAACGGCGCCCGGGACAACCCCGCCTCGGCGGCCGGCAGCGACGGGGGCAGCCCGGCCCGGCGTACCGCGAGCATCCCGCCCCACTCGGCATGGATCGTCTTCGGTGGCGCCGGTTCATTGGACAGTGAGGGGCGGAACCAGCGAGCGTCCGGGCCGACCGCGACCGGGCACAGCTCGGCGGCCAGCCGCTGCACGTCGGTGAGGGTAAGCCGGTCTGACCGCGCCAGAGGAATTCCCACTGATCGTCGAAGGGCGTGAACGTGTTCGGGTCGACGAATACGGTCGTCCCACGGATCCGGCATTCCTTCTGTAGCGGCAACGCGATCAGGTTACCCAGCCCTTCACCAGCCACTGGGAGATAGTCCTGACTCGGGAAGAATCGGTCGTAGCTGTCGAGACCAAGGCCGCCGCGCACTGCCATCGCCTCCCGCAGCAACCCGGGATCACGTGCGCCACCATCAGGTAGACGTTGCGGGCGGGGTCGTCGCTTCAGACGCGCTTGTAGCAGCCGGCGTCGACCCGGCTGCGCACGAGCGTCGACAACCCGGCCACTGACCGATCGCATCCGCCCGTCCGGTGGCGGGCTCGCGTGGAGTTCGTGCGGGGCCGCTCCTATGATCCTGCAGGTGAGCGTTGACCTGTCCCTTCTTGCGCAAGGGTGCCCCGTCATGGTTCGCGCCCACCTGCTGGTGTCGGCGAGCGCCACCCTCGGTGATCTACACGACATCATCCGGGTTGTTCTCGGCTGGGGTGACGACCATCTGCATGCGTTCACCGCCGACGGTGCCCGCTACGCCAACCCGTACTACAAACTGGACGACTGCGGTGACGAGGACGCGGTGCGGCTGTCCCGGGTGCTCCCCAGGGAGGGAGCCGCACTGACCTACGTGTACGACTTCGGTGACTGGTGGGAACACACGATCACTCTGGAGAAGATCGTGGACGCCGAGGCGGCGGCGGTGTACCCGACCTGCCTGACCGGCTGTGGCGACGCTCCCGTGGAGGACTGGAACCCCGAGTATCCGGAAGAGCCCACGCCTTTCGACCGCGACGACATCAACCGCGACCTCGCCGCACTGGCCGGCGCGGCATCGTCGAGCTGAGCTGCACGCCGACCCTTACACGGCAGACGAGGACGTTTTGATCGGTCTTAACGTCGGTGACGTTCCGTAACGTTTTCGTCAACAAGCCGCTGGCAGATTGCTGAACCGGTTATAGGGCACCGGAGGCCGGGCACCGGATGCCGGCGGCGATCTGCGGGAAGGGCGGGCGGCAGAGCCTCGAACGGACGCGGCCGAGGCCGGCGTATTTGCGGAGACTGCGGGGAATTGCCCATCCTGGGATGGTGGAAATATCCGGATAGAAGGCTATATTAGTACGTATGTTCGATTCCGAGGTGGTCGCGTCCGGCTCGGTCGCAGGCACCTTCCCACCCGTACCCCCTTGCGGCGGCACCGCCGATGGCGGTGCCGCCGCGGCGGGTGCTCCGGCCGCGGCTGGTGTGGGGGTGGGCTGCTGTGTGTCCGCCGGCCTGCCTGCGCTCGATGCCTGTGACGCGGATGGCTGTCTGACGGTGATGACGGTGCTGGTCCGGGAACGCGCCCGGGTGGACGCGATGCTCATCCGCGCGCAGGCCCGGTTCGCCGCTCTCCGGCGCACCTCGGCGGCCTCGGACGCTTCGGCCTCGGACGCTTCGGCCTCGGACGGTCCGGCCGGGGCCGGTTTCGCCGCGGAGGAGATCGCCGCCGAGCTGAACCTGTCCCCGGCCGCGGCCGCCGCCGGGCTGGAGCTGGCCGTGACCGCGGTCGACCGGCTCCCCGCCACCCTGGCCGCCGGCATCATCGATCTGGGTCGCTTGCGGACGGTGGTCGAGGCCACCGCCGCCCTGTCCGATGCGCAGGCCGCCGCGGTGGAGCAGAAGGTCCTGGCCCGCGGCAGGCGGGCCGGCCACAGCCTGTTCCGCCAGGCGCTGCGCCGCGCCGTCCTCGCCGTCGACGCCGCCGGGGCCCGGCCGCCGGCACGCCCAGGCCTGCCGGGAGCGGCAGGTCAGGGTCCGGCCGGCGGAGGACGGGATGGCCGAGCTGTGGGCGCTGCTCCCCGCCGCCGACGCCCAGGCCGCCTACCAGCGCCTCGACACCCTCGCCCGCCGCGCCGCATCGTCGGACGACCCTCGGGGCATGGACGCCCGCCGCGCGGACACCCTCGTCGACGTGCTCCTCGGCCGTGACCGCGGCGCTGACGTGCATGTGGAGATCGGGGTGCTCGTCCCGGTGACCACCTTGGCCGGGGTGGCCGACAGCCCCGGTGAGCTCACCGGCTACGGGCCGATTCCCGCGGCCGCCGCCCGCCAGCTGGCCGAGAATGCGACCTGGCGGCGGATCCTGACCGACCCCGCCACCGGCCAGCCGGTAGAGGTGGGACGGCGGCGGTTTCCGTCCCCCGGGCTGGCCCGGTACGTCCACGCCCGGGACCGCACCTGCAGGTTTCCCGGCTGCCGGAAACCCGCCCGCTTCTGCGACCTGGACCATGTTCGGTCCTATGCCGACGGCGGCCAGACGGCGGAGGGGAACCTGCTGGCGCTGTGCCGGCGGCACCACCGCGCCAAGCACGAGGGCGGGTGGACGGTAAGGCGGGCCGCGGGCGGGGTGGCGGCCTGGACCGGCCCGACCGGACGGGTGTATCGGAGCGTGCCCGAACCGTGGGAGGAGCCCGATCGTCCCCCACCCCTGCTGGCGTTCATGTCCACGCTGGCGTGCGTGTCGACGTCGGCATCCGTGTCGGCGTCGGCGGCGTCGTCCATCACGGCGGCGGTGACGTCCGGGGCCGAGCCCGGGCCGGTCACCGAACCGCACCCAGCCCGGAGGACCCGCGGTGGCGCGGTTCTCACGCTGCTGGAGGTCAGCTCCCCGGGCCGCCCCGAGAGAGCGTTGACGTCCGCCCCCGACCCCGAACCAGGGATGGACGAACCGAAGGTGGACGAACCGGGGGCGATGGCGGACAGTCCGGGAGACAGGGCCGGCACCCACAATCCAGACCTGAACGGAATCGGGTCTGGCAGCATCCCGGACCTCGGCCCGCCACCTTTCTAAGATCATCCAGCTGCCGTGTCGTGCGTCTTGGTGTGGTGATTGAGGACGTGGGACTCTATATCCGCATCGGCAACGGGTTGCGGGAGCGTGTGCCGTGGCGGTTCGACACGCG
The DNA here is from genome assembly GCF_900634765.1 of Candidatus Protofrankia californiensis. Classification (NCBI taxonomy): domain Bacteria; kingdom Bacillati; phylum Actinomycetota; class Actinomycetes; order Frankiales; family Frankiaceae; genus Protofrankia; species Candidatus Protofrankia californiensis. Next base: position 4,253 of record NZ_CAAAFT010000204.1, read on the forward strand.
GGCCTACCAGGCCACGCTGGCCTGCGCCGCCCCCAGATGCGGGCACGGCGTACAGCCCTGCTCGCCGCCTACCAGGCCACGCTGGCCTGCGCCGCTGGCGGTGAGCTCACTGGCCGTCCGGTCGAGGTGTCCTGGGACGCCGAGCTGTATCCGGCCCTGCGACACCATGGTGTCCGCGTGGACGAGGAACTCGTCCTGGCCGACCTGATCGGTGACCTGGCCGGATGACGAACACGCCGAACCCGACGAGACAGAAGAAGAGAACGAGTCGTCCGACGAAAGCCACGTCCGCTCGATCCTGGCCAAGCCTGGCTGCACCGAGCGCGCCGAACTGATCACCCGTTGGCACATCTGACCATCGCCCCGCAGGCAGCAGCCCGAAGTGAGACCGGCCGACAGCCGACAGTTGACGAACGATCGGGGACAACCCGATGGGAGCTCCAGCTCCCACTCCTGCAGGCATTCCAACCCGGAATAGCTGCGCCATACCGAGCTGGTGAATTGATAAACATCCTCCGTTCTGCTAGAGTTGCGCTCAGTAATCGGAGGCGGTGCGGGTTACGCGAGTTAGGAGTACCTCGGGCGATGACGGAGCGGCAGCTTACGGTGGTCGTTTATCGCGAGGAAGACGGCTTTGTCGCGCGGTGTCTTGAAGTCGAGGTAGCCAGTGACGGTGACACCGAACAGGAAGCTGTCGCCAACATTCAGGAGGCTCTGGAGCTGTACTTCGAGGACGGCGACGCCGTTGAGGCGTACCCTGTTGACCGGGTAAAGGTAGCGAAGGTAACGCTGCAAGTTGCCTAGTACGCCCTCCTCCGACGACATCTGCAAGGTCCTCGACAAGCACGGTTTCCGGCTTATCGGCCAGAAGGGCTCCCACCGGAAGTACCGGTACGACGGGCCACCTGGTCGGACCGTGATCGTCCCTATGGGGCGCAAGAACATGCGCATTGGGACCTTCCGGTCCATCGTCAGCCAGTCTGGCCTGAGCATCGCCGACTTCCTGGCGTAGCTGCCGCTCCCGCTCCCCAACGTGGTAAGTGCCTGCGTCCGGTGGGGAAGCTCGACCCGGCCCTCATACAACGTCATCCGGTTGCAGCGGCATCGGGGGCTACCTGCCTGGAAAGCGGGGTGGGCCGGCTGTCTTCACGCGGCCGGTCAGCGAGGCGTTGACGCCGTCAATCACGATCTTTTTGGCTTCTTTTTCCCCGGGACCGACGAGATCGATGTAGACGATACCGCCGAGGAGACCTTGCGGAGCGCATTCCCGCACGCGGACCGGCAGGACTCTCCGCCTTTCGCCGTCTGGATCCTCCCGCCAGACCGCCTGCCATTCTGCGGCACCGAATTTCGAGTGCTGCAGGCAGTCGGGGGAGAGGACCGGAAGCACCCGGGCCGCGCGGGTGACTCCGAGCTGCATTGTGTTCACCCAGTTCGCCCCGGCCACAAAATCCCATGCCTGGACGAGGACCCGGTATCCGGTCTCCTCCAGCTTCCATGAGATCCACTCGGCCCATTCCCGGTCCTGGCCGGTGTAGCTCACAAAGAAATCGTAGTCATACGGTGGCACCGCTCCTCCTGATCTTCACAAGCTTGATGAAGCCGCTGACAAAGTGCGGTGGTTGCGGTGAGACCAGGGTGCCTGGCTGGCTGCGTCACAGGTCACGGTGGAGATGCCACACATCTACAAGTAGTCGTGTGGTCGGTTGCTGCTCGATCGTGGTGTTCATCGGGATTCGGGCTGGTTCGGCGGAGGGAGTAGCCCGGCCGGAGGGAATTCGATCGCGACGACGACGATGACGTCGATGCCTGCCCATGCCATCCCGTTGACCGGCGCGCTGAGCCGGAACGTCTCGACGTGGTCGAGGTCAGGGGTTCGCAGCTCGATGGCGCCACCGCGGGCAGCTGGGCTCATGCTCGGCCTCGGGCTTGTTCGATCTCGTTGATGTGGGTCTCGGTCCACTGCCGGAGCGCGGTGATCGGTTCTCCCAGGCTGCGGCCGAGCGCCGTCAGTTCGTAGTCGACCCGTGGCGGGATGGTGGGGTGCAGGGTGCGGGTGACGAATCCGTCCGTTTCGAGGTGTCGCAGCGTCTGCGTGAGCATCTTCTGTGAGATGCCCTCGATGCGACGGCTGAGGTCGGTGTACCGCATGGTGCCTTCGAGGAGAGCGTCCACGATCAGGATGGTCCACTTGCCGGCGACGTGGTCGAGGACCTGGCGTGTCGGGCACTTCGCGGAGTAGACGTCGGCCGGCAGCCCGGAGGACTCCACAACGGTCTTCGCGGTGGTCTTCGCAGCGCTCTTCACAAGGAGAGAGTAACGCACTAATTAGTGCCCTCTTTCTATTAGAGACTCACTCTCCAATAGTGAGTGGCATGACGATTCGCAGCATGTCTGTCGCAGCAGCCGTCCGCACCCGCCGCACGGTCCGGCACTACCGGCCCGACGCGGTCCCGGCGGCCACGCTCGACGCGCTCCTCGACCTCGCCGTCGAGGCGCCCACCAGCTGGAACCTGCAGGACCGGTCGATCGTCGCGGTCACCAGCCAGGAAGGCCGAGAGGGCCTGGTGTGGGCCACCGGTGGCCAGCCGCAGCCACAGGAAGCCCCGGTCGTACTGGTTTTCGTCGCCGAGCCGCAGTCCTGGCGTGAGGACCACAACGACGTCTACGACCAGGCCCGCCGCAACGGAGCATGGAACGACGAGTTCATCGCGATGTTCTCCGCGGCGTCGAAGGCATTCCAGGAGGATCTCGATCGTCGAGGACTGCTCCGCGAGTACGCGATCAAGGACGCGATGATCGCCGCCGCCTACGTCATGCTCGCCGCCACGGAGATGGGACTGGCCACGTCGCCGATGAACGGCTGGGACGAGGCCGAGGTGAAGAAGGTGATCGGCATCGGTGACCGTGACGACCTCGCCATCGCCCTGCTGGTATCGGTCGGTTACCCAGCGGAGGACAGACATCATCCCGGCCGCCGGCCCGTGGAACGCAACGTCTTCCACCAGCGGTACGGCTCGCGAAGAATGCCGCATATTCCGGAATAGGAGCATATCTCGAACAGATGCCCGGCCTTGGTACTGGCGTTACATGCGTGGGGCGATGATGACGGCCCGTTGTCGTCAGCAGTGACGTTAAAACGCTTGCTATGAGACTAAAATGTTTGCATAGTCACCATCTACGTACATGAGGTTTTGGAGGAGGCTCTTACCGTCCTGAAGGTGCGCGTGGTCCGGGCCGGGCAGTCCTTGCAGGCGTACGTCCGGTACCTGCTCGAGGGTGAGGCGGCCATGCTCACCGCTGAGGAAGCCGCCGAGCAGGCGTGTTCCATTGCGGTCAGCAGCAGCGCGGGCGCGGTTGCTCCGATGGCGACGGCGACCACCCACCAGAAGGCGACCCCGAAGCCCGCGGCCTGGTCTGCCGGGCCGCGGCTTTCTTGAGCTGGTTCTGCAGGACGACCGTGAAGATCGCGGCACCCGCCGAACCGCCGATCCGTTGACCCACGTTGAGTTGAACGGTCGCATCCTGGATCTTGAACGGGGAGATGGCGTGGTAGGCCGCGGTGATGGCGGGGATGGCGCAGGCCCGACGCCGAAGCCGCGGACGACCATCGTGGCTCCGAGGAGCCAGTACGACGTGTCGGCGGTGATGACGGTGAAGGGGATGGTGCCCACGATGCTGATCAGACCGCCGATGAGGGCGGCCCGGCCGCTGCCCAGCCTGTCGACGATCCTGGCGCCGATCGGCATCGCGACCGTGGCGCCCGCGCCCTGCGGGATCAGCAGCAGGCCGGTGTGGACGGCGTCCTCGTGGCGGACGATCTGGAAGTACAGCGGCATCAGGATGATGGCGCCGAACACCGCCGCGCCCAGGCAGAAGTTGGTCAGCGACGCGGCGGAGTACAGCGGATTGGTGAACCGGAATCGGGAGAGCCTGCTGGAGGTGGCCAGGGTCGTCATCGTGGAGGAGAGCGTCGATGCTTCGCTGCGCGACGTCGCGCGCCGGGCGGGGGTGGGGATCGCGACTCTGTACCGGCACTTCCCGACCCGTGAGGCGCTGCTGGAGGTCGTCGTACGTAACGGTTTCGACGCGTTGCGCATGCTCGCGGACGAGCTGATCGACGATCCGTCGCCCCGTGATGCGCTCGTCACGTGGATGCGGCGGTTCTCCGCGGGTTCCGGCACCTGTCGTGGGCTGTCAGGGTCGGTGCTGGCGGGACTGCGCGACGGGACGTCCGAGCTGCACGCCTCGTCCCAGGGCATGCACATGGCGGCTACCAGGCTGCTCGACCGTGCCCAGAAGGCCGGCGAGGTACGCGCGGACGTGACGGCCACGGACGTCATCACGATGGCGGCGGCGGTGAGCTGGGTGGCTCAGATCGCCGATCCGGACCAGGCCACCCGTGTGCTGTCGGTGCTGACGGACGGTCCGGCCCCGCCGACCCGTGACCGGACGGTTGTTCGCCGCGGAGCGGTGGTTGTTGCGTGACCGTTGACCGCAACCTCACCTGGGACGGCTGTTTCAACGCCCGCGACCTCGGCGGTATCCCCACCCGGGATGGCCGCCGGCTGCGGTGGGGTGCGCTCGTCCGTTCGGACAGCCTTGACCGGCTGACCGCGGCTGGATGGTCCGTGTTGCGGTCACACGGCATTCGCACGATCATCGATCTGCGCAACGACGACGAGATCGGGCCTGACACGGCGCTCCGCCCGCCCGGTCTCACGACCGTGCGCGTACCCTTGGATGACGCCGCCGACACCGAGTTCTGGCAGTACTGCTGGGACAACTGTCTGGATGGCAGTCCGCTCTACTACCAACCCTTTCTCGACCGCAAACCGCAGCGGTGCGCCGCTGCCGTCGCAGCGATCGCCCATGCCCGCCCGGGTGGTGTTCTGATCCACTGCGGGCTGGGACGCGACCGGACCGGACTGGTCGCCATGTTGCTGCTCGCCCTCGTCGACGTCGCACCCGAGGACATCGCCGCCGACTACGACCTGAGCACCGACCGCCTGCGGCCGGCGTTCGCCGCCCGCGGGCTGGAAGATCAGGGACCTGTCATCCAGAAGATCCTTGCAGCGAAGAAGACGTCCACACGCGAGGCTGTTCTCGCCATACTGGCCGCCTTCGACGTCCACGCCTACCTGCGCTCCGCAGGCATCACCATCGACGATATCGCCGCCATTCGCGCCCGATTCCTTGGGACTCCTTGAGTCCGAACCCGAGCGCGACACCGCTCAAACCGCGCTCGCGGGACGAGGCCGACGGAAAAGGCGGGCATCACTGGTAAGGGGTGCCGGCGCAAGCCGAAATGATCACTTATCTGCCGGACGGCCAGGGCTTACCGCAACGAGGGCGGGGTGGAAACCTCGATCACGGGGTTGCGCCCGCAGGGCCACCAGTTGCTGCGGTACATGGCCAGACGCAGCACCAGCGGTCGCGGCAGTCGCCTGCGACCATGCCAAACTGATCGGTGCGCTGTGGGGAGCACGCGAGGAGTGGGCGCCCCGCCGCTCGTACACCCGCGCCGACATTGCGGGCGTCGTGCGGGCCGTGCGGCGCTGCATCGAGGTGGATCCGTCGAACCCGCAAATCCTGGAGACCGTCCGGCCGTCGATCTACTTCCGGGACCGGCGCATCCAGATGGGCCAGGTGATCGTCGGCCGTCATCCCTCTCCCGAGCCCACCGGCGCGACATCCCAGCTCAGCACAGATCAAGCAAGGGGATATAGACCAGATCGCTGCGAACGAACAGCTCGCTGGACCGCGCCCGGGTGGCGGTCGGCTACCTGACGGCGGGCGGCAGACTGCCACTGACAGCGTTCACTCTGGTCAGCGCGGACCAGACACAAGGGCCGTTCCCGGACGCCGCGCACAATCACACGGTGACCCTGGTGATCACCCCGAAGGGGCCGTCGGCATCCCGTTGACGCTGTTCGCCCCACAGCAGAGCAGAGATCCGCCGCCGGCCGGACGGTTTCCCCCACGCACTGTCGCGGTTACGGGAATACCTCGACGGGGCAGTTGGCACCGGTGCCACGGGAGATACGGGCATCGCTGGTGATCAGTGTGCAATCCAGAAGCTCCGCGAGAGCGACGTAGAATGCGTCGTACGCGCTGTAGTTGGCACGCAGCTGCCATACTCGCGCAAGGTGCGCGGGCAGTGGCGCGCGTTGGAGGGGAATCCCGGCGAGTAGCGACAGGGCGGTACGTGCTCGTTGTTCGGGTAGCTTGCCGCTGAGGGTTAACCCGCGCAGGACCGAGAGGACTTCCGCATCGATGAGGCTCGGTGCGCTGAGGGTTTCGCCACGGAGCCGTTTGCGTACCGCCTCGGCTGAGGGACTCTTCTCGACAAGGACTTTGACGAGGGCGCTGGCGTCGATGACGATCAATGTGTGGACCGTCCACGGTCCAGTTCGGTGAGGATGTCGTCGGTGGTCACCGACTCCACCGCGCTGGCCTGCGTACGGTCCAGGATCTCCTCGACAGTGGGCTGTCGGGCGTCATGGACCAGCTTGCCCAGCAGATAGTCCTGCAAGGACTGTCGGGCGCGCAGAGCGCGCTGTTTGTACGTCAGATACACCTGGTCGGGGATGTTCCTGATCTGGATCGTCGCCATTGCGCTATGGTAGCGCGTATGCGCTCCAGCAGCGCTTGACATGTCTGGCTGACGCCTACGTGGGCCTCACGGTCCATCGCTCGGCAAGGACGGCAAAGACGGCGAGGTCCACGGTCGCCCGCGGGAACTCGCCGTCCGTCTTCTCGCCGGTCCTGTGACCGACGCCGAAGAGCGTGAACCTCATGCGGTCTACAGCACGGTCTGGATCTCGAGACTGATCCACATTTTGTCACGGTTGATCAAGAAATGTCCTGATGCTGACGATCCGGCCATCGCCTTCCTGCCGTTATGACGTCCAGGGGCCGATCCCGCCGATCCGGTGCGGGGTGATCCGCAGTACGTAGCCCGGGGGCGGGTCGGGAATCGGCGCCGCGGGCGCGTCATGTCCGAGGTAGAGCTTCCCCGTCGCCGTCGATGGGTGGGGTTGCGTGCGTCGGTTTAGCGGCTCGGCGTCCTACAGAGGATCGCTAGGTGCCCGGCAGCGCGAGAAGAGCATGGTCGGGCTGCCGCGAGCCTTCCAGTAGTTGTTCGGCCCAGATGGTTTTGCCGGTGCCGTTGTAGCGGGTGCCCCAGTGGTGGGTGAGTTGGGCGACGAGGAAGAGGCCGCGGCCGTTTTCGTCGAGGGTGCGGGCGCGGCGCAGGTGAGGGGCGGTGTTGCTGGTGTCGGAGACTTCGCAGATGAGGGTGTGGTCTTGGATGAGGCGGAGGTGGATGGGGCCGGTGGCGTGGCGGATGGCGTTGGTGACGAGTTCGCTGACGACGAGTTCGGTGGTGTAGGTGGCGTCGTGCAGGCCCCAGGTGGCGAGTTGGCGGGTGGCTTGGGTGCGGGCGTAGGCGACGATGGCGGGGTCGGCGGGGAGTTCCCAGGAGGCGACTTGGCCGGTGGTGAAGGCGTGGGTGCGGGCGAGGAGGAGGGCGATGTCGTCGCCGGCGGGGCGGTCGGGCGGCAGCGCCTTGAGGATGAGGTCGCAGGTGGTTTCCAGCGAGTCGGTGGGTTCGGCCAGGACGCGCCGGAGTATGTCCAGGCCGGTGTCGATGTCGCGGTCGCGGAATTCGATCAGCCCGTCGGTGTAGAGGGCGAGCAGGCTGCCGTCGGGCAGTTCGTAGTCGGCGGCTTCGAAGGGCAGACCGCCGAGGCCGAGCGGGGGGCCGGCGGGTAGGTCGAGGAAGGTGACGGTGCCGTCGGGGGTGACGAGGGC
>NZ_CAAAFT010000205.1:0-5057 GCF_900634765.1 Candidatus Protofrankia californiensis
AGGGCGACGCGCGCCCCCGACAGTGGGATGACGTCGTACCAGTCGCCGCCGACGCCGGCTTGGGCGCCGGCGGGCAGGTAGCGGGAGGCGATCTCGACGGCGGCCGGTTGGGGGAGTTGCTGGGGGAGCAGGCTGCGTTGGAGAGTGAGGGTGGTGGCGCGTTCGCGGGTGTAGCGGCGGGCGTTGTCGAGGCAGACGGCGGTGTGGGCGCCGAGCTCCTCGGCGAGGAGGAGATCGTCGGGGGTGAAGGGTTCGGGACGCCGGTGGCGGGCGAGGAGGGCGATGCCGAGGGTGGTGCCGCGGGCGCGTAGTGGGACGATCATGATGGAGTGGAATCCGTATTCGCGGACGCGGGCGGCTCGGGCGGGGCTGTCGGCCACCCAGCGGGTTATCTCCGGGTCGGAGATCCGGTAGTACGCGGCCTGGCCGGTGGCGAGGACTTTGGATATGGGTGAGTGCGGTGGGTAGGTGTCTGTCTGGCCGAGTGCGACAACGGCTTCGGGCTGGCCTGGGAGGGCGGACTGGTGGGCGATGCGGCGTAGGGCTACCGGGGTGGTGACGGGGCCGGATGCTGGTTCGTTGCCGTGGTAGACGGCATCCAGCAGGTCGACGCTGACCCAGTCGGCGAAGCGGGGGACGGCGATGTCGGCCAGTTCCTGGGCGGTGCGTTCCACGTCCAGGGCGCTGCCGATGGCGGTGTTGGCCTCGTTGAGCAGGGTGAGGCGCTGCTCGGCCCAGTACTGCTCGCTGATGTCGAGCGAGGCGACGAACACGCCTCGTACCTGGCCTACTGGGTCGCGCACCGGGGACATGGTGACCGCCCAGGCGCGCCTGTAGGACTCGGCCTGTGCCCGGCGGAAGGCCTCGTACCGTGCCGGCTCACCGGTCTCAACCGCCCGGCGCAGCTTATCCCATGCCTCGCGGTACGCGGGGTGGGAAAACGCCTCTGTTGCGGGACGCCCGCGTATGTCGTTTTCTCCGACCCCGAGCATGCGGACCCCCTCGGCGTTCAGCCGTCTGAACCGCGCCTCGGTGTCGAAGATCGCCAGGCCGATCGGAGCCTGGGCGAACGCCCAGTCCACCAGCGCCCGATCAGCCCGGTACTCGCGCAGGTCCGGCGAGGCGACAGCGGTCACGAACCACTGGGCCACCGCCTCGTCGCCGCCCAGCAACGGCTGGGCGCGCAGCCATACGTCCAGACCGTGCCCGTCGCGGTGACGAAGGGTCACCTTCCCGCTCCAGCCCTGCCTGTTCGCCAGGCGGCGCCGGGCCGGCTCCGGAAGTGGGACGGCAAGAAGATCGAAAACCGCCCGCCCGATGATCTCGGCCGGTAGGTATCCGAGCAGCCGGCACGCGTTCGTGCTCCATGCGGTGACCGTGCCGTGCGCATCGACACCGGCTGTTACCACATGTTCCAGAGGGAGATCGCCGAACTGATCTCCTGACATGGTGTTGTGTGCTCCCTCGCCGCTCATCTCACCCCCGTCTTCCCCGTGCGGACGCGGACGAACCGGGATCGCCACACCCTCCTTGTCTTGCATCCACGCCCCTGGTGCCGGGCGCGCGCTCTTATCCGCCGTGGTAGAGCCGTTGCAGATCGACGAGCTGGATGGTGCGGTCCCCGGCGGTGGCCTGCTGTAGTTCCCCGGGGTGAAACCCGCCCCGGGGAAACACAGCAGGTGTGGAGGCCGACGGTGGCGGTGGGGTGTGCGTGCAGTAGCCCGCGGACGTAATCGAGGTGCTGCAGGTGACCGATGCTCATCGTCTCGTTCCATCTCAGGGCGCGCCAGTGCGCGTCAGGGCGCGCCGGGCGTCCAGCCGGTGGTGTGCGCCCACTCCTGCGCCCGGTGCGTGATCTCGGTGATGAGAGCGCTTTTCGCGTCGGCGTAGGCGTTCATGTCGGGCCAGTCCCGGGCGGCAAGGCTGCGCTTGAGGGTTTCGTAGGCTGCACGGTCGGTGGCGTTGCGGCGCAGCCAGTCACGGAAAAGCAGGTGCCGGCGCTCCCAGCCGCTGCCGGCCGTGCAGACATGCACGTGGACGGCGAGGTCGGGCGTACGGAACATGCGATGCCCCAGCTCGCGGACCCGCAGGACGTACCCGGCTGCGACCAGCGGTCCGGCGTAGTGCTGCTCGGCGTCGACGTCGGGGACGCCGACCTGGACGTCGACGATCGGTTTGGCGGCCAGTCCCGCAACCGCGGTGGAACCGACGTGGTCGACACGGACGGCGGTGGCGGCGAGCGCGGCGCGGATGCGGCGCTGTTCCCGGGCGAACCGGGTCGGCCAGTTCGCCGAGTAGTCCACGATCACGATCGGGCGGTGCTCGACACCGCCGACAAGCTCACGACGCACGGTCACGTCCACGCCTCCTCGTTACTCTCGCTGTTCTCGTCCTTCTCGACGTTTGTCGGTCCGCTGCGCGGCGGTGTGCTCGGAGCAGGTTCTTATATGGAGCAGGTTCTTATATGCGGTACAGCCGGCGTTCCTCGGGCGTCAGGTGCCGGACGAGCCGGTTTTCCGCCTGTTCGAGCAGCAGATCCACGTCGCACGGCCACAGCCGGGCGGTCCGGTCGTTGCTCGCGGATGCCAGCCACATTCCGTTGGGGCTGAAGGCGACCGCGCTGACCCAGTCGTCGTGTGACATCCGGCAGACCTCCGCACCGGAGGGGACGTCCCACACTCGAGCGGTACCGTCCCTTCCACCGGTTGCGATCATGGAGCCTGTTGCGTTGAAGGCGGACGTTTTCACCCAGCTGCCCCCGCCGATGCTCCTGCTTTCCGCCCGCAGGTCCCCGGCGTCCAGGCTCACTGTCCAGATCTGCAGCAGGCCGCCTGAGCCTGCGACCGCCAGGTCGCAGCCGTCCGGGCTGAACGTGATCGACCGGATCTCCCGCGAGCGGCACACCTCGTCAATCAGGTCGGATCTCAGGAAATCCCACAGCCGGACCGAGCCTTCGACGTCGGCTGTCGCCAGGACGGATCCGGATGGATGGAAGGCCGTCGCCGTCGTGTCGATCCCCCGCCATACCTCGGTTGCGGTGTGACAGTCCCAGACCGCCGTGATGCGGTCGTCGGTGAGGACGGCGACGTGTCGACCTGCCGGATCGAACTCGACGCTGGTGATCCATCCTCCCGGTCTGGTGGCAAAACGCTGATGGTTCCCGGGAGCCGTCAGGTCGAGGACGCGGACCGTTCCGCCGGCGTCCGCGGTGGCGAGCAGGCGGCTGTCCCGGCTGATCGCGACATCGTTGACCATGCTCCTATGCTCGACGCGCCTGACGATCTCCCCGGATGCGGTCTCCCAGACGGTCGCCGCACCGTCGTCCCCGCCGGTCACCAGCCAGGAGCCGTCCAGGTTGAAACGGACCCGGTTGGTCGCGGCGGCGCCGCCGACCTCCAGCACCTTCTCGCCGGTCCGGATGTTCCACAGTCTGACCGGTCCGTCCTCGCAGGCGGTGGCCAGCCGTGAACCGTCGGGGCTGAAGCAGACCGCCGTCACCAGGTCGGGGTGTGAGAAGCGGAGGAGCTCCGCCTCCGCCCGTGCCTTCCACACCTGTGCCGTGCGATCGGCGGAAATCGTCGCCAACCGGGTGCCGTCGGCGCTGAGCTTGATCTGGATGAACTGGTGACTGTGGTCGATGCGGGCCGTCTCGTCGCCTGTCGCCACGTCGTGGACCCGGATCGGGCCGTCGCGGTAGGCGATCGCCACACGTGAGCCGTCGTCGTCCGGTGACATGGCAACCGGGGAACTGCGGGCCCGAAACCTGATGATTTCCTTTCCGGAGTGCGTGTCACGGGTCGAGACGGACCGTTCGAGGCTGGCGGAGAAGCAGACCCCGCCGTCACGGGTGAAGACGACGTCCTGAAGCTGTTCGGGGTGGTCCACCCGGAACACCTCGCGGCCGTCGGCGGCACCGACCATCTTCAGCGGGACGCGGTCGGTCGCCGTCACGATCCGGCTTCCGTCCGGGGTGAACGTGACGGCGTGGATCGGTTCGTCGTGCGATATGACGAAGAAAGGGGCGCCCATACCCAGACGGACCAGAGCCTGCCCCTTCTCGTTGGTCGTCACGATCCGGAGGCTTCCCGGGCTGAAGGCAACCTTGTCGACCGTGTCGTCGGTGATGTGTATGAGTTCCTGGACGAGGCCGAGGCCGACGCCGAGATCCCAGATCAACGCCGATCCGTCAGCTCGAATCGTGGCCATGAAGGTGCCGTCGGGGCTGAAGATCGGAGCTTTTACGCAACTGTCGTCGCTGATCAGCTGCTGCGGGCCGTCCGGGGAGTCCAGACCCCACAGCTGCAGCCGTCCGCGGACGCTGACGGTCGCCAGTCGTTGCGCGTCCGGGCTGAAAAGGACGGCGAAAGCAGGCTCGACGTGCCGAAACTCGACGTGCCGGAAAGGGCGAATCGTCGAAAGGTGGGCCGTCCCGCCGCGGACGGTGTTCCATATCGAGATCTTCCCGGTACTGTCGCCGACGACGACGAGGGATCCGTCCGCACTGATGTCGATCGCGTTCACCGCGACCGTGTCCTCGGTGCTCCACACCAGCTCCGGAGAGCTTGCGAGTATCCGCCGGACGGCCAGATCGCCGGCGAAGGTCGGTTCGCGGCGCAGGGATTCGATGGCGATTGCCAGCGCTGTCGCCAACGCGGCCGTGCCGTCGACTCTGAGCAGATCCGCGGTGGCGGCCAGCCGTAGCGCATCCGCTCGTCGAGCGTTGCGTTCCGCGTTCTCGCGATCCTGCTCGGCGCGTCTGCGTGCTTCTTCCGCCTGCGCGAGCGCGGCCGCAGCCCGCGCGTTCGCCTCCTCCAGCTCGGTGATTCTTCGCTGCTGGGCGTCGCGGCTTCGCAGCATGAGGGAGCGGACCACCTCCGGAACCTCTTCGGAGCGCTGCTGGAGATACTGCTCGGCCTCCCACAGCGCCGCTCCCGTCAGCAGGTCGTCGGGGCCCCGGTCTTCCATGCGCTGCCGCCAGTCGAGGAAGTCGGCGTCCTCCCGCATCCATCCGGCAAGCAGATTCCAGGAGGTGATGAGTGCTTCATGCGCGATTTCCG